>CAYVPZ010000627.1:0-3354 GCA_964453955.1 uncultured Solibacteraceae bacterium
CGGCCATGACGATCTTTTTGCCGACCGTGGAATCGTAGAAGCGCGCGGCCCGGCGATCGGAGATGCCGACAGCGGGAGCGCTCATGTTCTTCTCTCTTGTAGTAGTAATGATGACTGCACTGCAAAAGGGTGGCGCGCGTGTGCGAGCCGGGCGGGAATGAAATCGGGTTCCCTTACCAGCATACGTCCGCGGGGGGGCGGCGTCCAGGCGACCGATTTGGTCGGGGTGGCAGGGCAGGGATCGCGCAAGTATGGCAGCGCATTGACCCTGAGGCTCAGGATGTTAGCATGAAGCCATTCATTCATGGCTCGTTCCATAAGCACACGGCCGGAAGGCTACGAGGAGTTCCTGCACGATTTGAAGCAGCGTATCCGCGCGGCCCAGGTTCGAGCGGCGCTGGCCGTGAATCGCGAACTCATTCTCCTGTACTGGCGCATTGGCCGAGATATCCTCGAACGTCAGGGCCGGGCCGGCTGGGGCGCGAAGGTGATCGAGCGGCTGGCCACGGACCTGCACCGCGAGTTCCCTGAGATGAGGGGTTTTTCGCGAACCAACCTGCTCTACATGCGGGCATTCGCAGAGGCGTGGCCGCGGGAGTCATTCGTCCAACAGGTTGTTGGACAAATCCCATGGGGCCACAATCTTCGGATCCTCGATCAGGTGAAGGACCCCACGCAGCGGGAGTGGTATGCTCGGGCGGCGTTCGAGCACGGGTGGAGCCGAAACGTCCTCGTTCTTCAGATCGAGTCGGGTCTGTACCGGCGGCAGGGGAAAGCGCAGACGAACTTCACGGCGACGCTGCCCGCGCCGCAATCCGATCTCGCCCAGCAGGTTTTGAAGGACCCGTACAACTTCGACTTCCTCACCCTGTCGAAAGACGCGAGAGAGAAAGAGCTCGAAGCCGGTCTGCTCGAACATCTGCGGAAGTTCCTGCTGGAGCTCGGCGTGGGGTTCTCGTTTGTGGGCAGCCAATACCCTTTGGAGGTCGGCGGCGAGGACTTCAAGATCGATCTGCTCTTCTACCATCTGAAGATCCGCTGTTTCGTGGTTATCGATCTGAAGATGGGTCCTTTCAAGCCGGAATACGCCGGCAAGATGAACTTTTATCTGTCCGCGGTGGACGCTCTGCTGCGCCACCCCGATGACCGGCCGAGCGTCGGCCTCATTCTCTGCAAAGAGAGGAATGTGATCGTCGCCGAGTACGCGCTCCGTGACACCGCGAAACCGATTGGGATATCCGGCTACCGCGTGGCGGAGATCCTGCCAGCGGACCTGAAGGGGAGCCTCCCTACCATCGAGGACCTCGAAGCAGAGCTCAAAAAGCACGCAGGAGGGGATGCCGAAGGGCGCAAGGCGCATTAACCGGTTGCGCCGCCGCTGCGCTGCGACTGCCTGCGTTCCTTGTCAGAATGGTTCTTGGTTACCGCCGCCGCACAGGTCCACGGCGTGTTGCAGGGCCTTTACCACGCGATCCGCCAGCGCTTCATCATAGAAACTGAAACCCGTACCGCCCCTGCTCGTGCTGGTCCTGACTGTCAGGAAGAAAACTGGAGGATCGATCTTGACACTGCGTTCCGGATTCCCACGCTTGGCAAGTACCAGTTGTGTCGCCTGATCCAGTGGCGCAAGGGAGACTTCTCGCACGTCTTTCAGAGAGACCTCGCGAACTTCGTTAAGGTTCTTCGTGTGCTGCTCGTTGTCAAACTGAAAGTGAAAGGCGATGGAGCACCTGTCTGCGGAGACGTCAGTCACGAGCACAGTCCACTTTTGCATCGAATCGGTTCCGGTCACACTATCGTGTACGTAGACAACGTAATTAACCTTGCCGGGGAGCTTGTCCTGAATGAACTTCATGGTGTCCTTCAGGCTGGCCGCGTCGCCTCGCAGCGGCGGCAGCGGCGGAACGTCCTGCGCTATAGCCCATCCGATTGAGGCCAAAGCCAGCATCGTGATCCAGAATGCCCTCATTTCTACCCTCCTTCGCTTGAGCGCGAGCCCGGTGGCCGGGATCTACTGCAGCACCTTGTATTGAAGGTCGATGGCACCCGAGACCGTCTTGGCACTGAGCAGTGCGAAGCGGTTGTTGAGCCCAAGATAGTACGTCCCGGAGGAAACGATGGGAACGTCGATGGAGCCGACCGTCGTTTTGTTGGTTCCGTACAATACCTGAGCGGCGTGCCCGTTTTTCCAGTTTTCAAAATTGTCCGCGTCTGCGAGCACCGCCTGAATGTCGTTCCCGAAACCGCCCGCCGCCTCGAACCGCCCCACCACCCGCACATCGCGCATGGTCGTCATGTCCACGCGGAACCACGTGTACCACATCGTGCCGGGATTCACAGCAACGCTCCCGGATACGAGCGGCCGCGACTGTGAGATGTAGACCGGCTCGGGTCGGACGAAGGAAACGGCGGAAGCGCCCGCCGCAGCCCGCCTCGCCGCCAAGGCTCCCTCGTATTGAGCGTCACTTAGCTGCACATTTATTTCTATGAAGATGGCGCCGGCAATCACAACTCCGATCATCGACAAAAGCGTGAAACGGAGGACTCGGCCATAACGGTGAGAGGAAGCGGGAATATCCGAGGCTTCGTGAACCGGAGTTTCAGAATTTGGGGTCGGCTTGCCACAGGCAAGGCAGTACGCCGACTCGCTTGGGATCTCTTTGACGCAGGCTGAACAGAACATGATGAGTTTCCGCCTCGGCTTCTATCGGCAGAAGTGGAGTGTGCCTTTAGCCTCTCCGGCTGGCACGCTTCTCCGTCTGCCGCCACCCCATCATGTCTCCTCCGGGTACTCGTAGCGCAGGGGCCTGAGCTTGCCCTCTTTGATAACTATCTGGTCTGGCACCGAGACGAGCCAGAGGTAGTCCCGCGAGACGAGTGCGAGCGTAGGTCTAGCCCTCCGTGCGGCTGCCGACCGGACGAGACGAGTTTCCTCTCCCTGGCTCAGCCGGGTGTAGCTTGTGAAGTCGCTGCGCGTTGCTTCGACCTGAATCGCGAGATGGAGTTTGCCTTTCGTTGCGATCAAATCGACTGGCCCCCGACTGGCTGGTGTACGATCCCAGTTAAAACCTCGACGTTCTAGGAACTCTGCCACCTGAAGCTCCTTGCGCCTGCCATATGCGTAGTGTGCCGACATGCCTTCAGCCTCCTTCTCTAAGTCGCAATCCGCTCCACCTCATCGAGCGCGATCTCATCGCTCGTCCGATCGTAAGCTTCGTCGTCCGCGGCGACTCATAGTTTTCCGTATGCGTAGAGCAGGCGTGCAGTATCTTGGCCATTTATCGTGCAATAGTGAGCGTTTCTTCCGGTTGATCGAAGTTCGCGCACTTTCCCTTCAATGTCCGCAATGAGTGA
>CAYVPZ010000628.1:0-3350 GCA_964453955.1 uncultured Solibacteraceae bacterium
TGCAGAATCTTAAGGATGGAGTGGACCCGCGCAACATTGTCGAGGCCATGACCGGCTCGCTCGGCGCCTTCGCCGAGAGCCGACACGCCTGGTTGCTGTATGCGGAATAATCTCGGATGGCTGATGAGGGCAGGGTGCGGCGCCTGCCCTCAATTCGGAATCAAGCTGCCGCCGCTTTCGACGCGGTTGCGCTGGCCTTCTCGGCTTTGGGTTTGTTCTTGCTCCCAGGCGGCCGGCCCCTCCTCTTTACTTCGGTCATCCAGGCCGGCGGCCGTCCCCGGCGCTTGCCCCGTCCTCGCGCGAGCCGCTCGAGGCTCATAATGGCCTCTTCAATCTGTTCCCGTTCCTGCCGCAGTTCCACCAGTATTTTGGATACGTCCATTTAGCACCTTTCGTCGCAAAATTTACCTCCTCGGGGAGGCCTCTGTTCTGAAATCAGAACAGCACTACACATTTGCATAGAGTTACACTAGTTGTTGTACAGCATCTGCGATCTTTTTTCAATAGCCACGTTCTGAAAACGGAACAGGACCCGGTACCTGGCCCCGTAGTTTACCTGGGTAACGGTGCGATAAACTAGCCTGAGTGGAAGAGGAAGTCCTTGGCAAAGCCTACGACGGCCGGCTGATGAAGCGCCTGCTGTTGTATATGTACCCCTATCGGCGCGCGGTTTTTCTGTCACTCGTCTTTCTCCTGATCAGTTCCCTGTTGCAGGTGGCCGGGCCGTTGCTGACCCGGATCGCCGTGGACCGGTATCTGGCGCCGCACCCAGGCTATTCGGCCGGCCCGCTGGGTCCGTTTCTCTCCATTGTTCCGTGGATGGGTCTGGCGCAGCTTTCGTTTCTCTATTTTGCGGCGCTGGCGGGCGCCATGCTCTTTGACTTTTTCCAGAGCTACCTCATGCAGCGGACCGGGCAAAAGGCAATGTTCGATTTGCGCCGGGAACTCATGGCCCATCTGCAGAAGCTGCATATCGCGTATTTCGATCGCCATCCCACGGGCCGGCTGGTGACCCGCCTGACCACCGACGTGGACGTCCTGAACGACTTGTTCGCCTCCGGCCTGGTGACCATCGCCGGCGACCTGTTGATGCTCGGCTTCGCGCTGCTGGTGATGCTCCGGCTCAGCCCGGGCATGACCGGCCTGCTGATGGCCGTGGTGCCGTTCGTGGTGCTGGTGACCATCGTTTTCCGGCGGGTGGTGCAACAGAGTTACCGCCGTATCCGCGTGGCAATCGCCGCCATCAATGCGTACCTGCAGGAACACATCAACGGGATCGCGGTCCTGCAGCTTTATAATCGCGAGGCGGTCAGCCGGGCGGAATTTGAGCGCGTCAATCGCGAGCACAAAGACGCTTACAGGAATGCCATCACCGCGTATGGATGGTTCTACCCGGTGGTGGAGTTTCTGGGAATGATTACGCTGAGCCTGCTGCTGTCCTGGGGCGGTCTGCGCATCCGCTCCGGAGCATTGTCGCTGGGCGTTCTGATCGCGTTCTTTCAGTACGGCTTAAGATTCTTTCGGCCTATTCAAGACCTCAGCGAGAAGTACAATATCCTGCAAGGCGCCATGGCGGCGTCCGAGCGGATTTTCCGGCTTCTGGACGTGCCCGCGGACATTGTTTCGCCCCAGGGGCCGCGCCCGGTCCCCCGCGAGCCCGCCGCCCTCGAGTTCGATCACGTCTGGTTCGCGTATCACGAGGATGCCTGGGTGCTGCGCGATGTCAGTTTTCGCATCGCCCCCGGCGAGACGGTTGCCGTGGTGGGGCACACGGGGGCGGGAAAAACCACGCTGGCCAGCCTGTTATTGCGGTTCTATGACGTCCAGCGGGGCGCCATCCGGCTGGGGGAAATCGATATTCGCGAATTCGATCTGGCCGGGCTTCGCCGCCAGTTCGGGGTGGTGCTGCAGGATCCTTACCTGTTCACGGGCACCGTGGAAAGCAATATTCGTCTGGGGACCGGGCGGATCGGCCAGGACCGGGTAAGACAGGCCGCCGAGCGCGTGAATCTGGCCGATTTCGTGGAGGGCCTGCCGGAGGGTTACCGCCAGCCCGTGCGCGAGGGAGGGAACGGCTATTCCACGGGACAAAAGCAGCTCATGAGCTTTGCGCGCGCGCTGGCGCACGATCCGCGCATCCTGATTCTGGATGAGGCCACGTCGAGCGTGGACACGGAGACCGAATTTCGGATTCGCGAGGCGCTGGACCATCTGGTGGAGGGCCGCACCTCCATCGTGATTGCGCACCGGCTTTCCACCATTCAGCGCGCCGACCGAATCCTGGTGATGCACAAGGGCCAGGTAAGAGAGACCGGCTCGCACCAGGAGTTGCTTGCGCTGCGGGGCATTTACTGGAAGCTGTTCCAGCTACAGTATAAGGACCAGAGTGTGACGGTAGCCCCGGCACCGGAGGTGGCGTAGCTGGTCCGCAAAACCGCTCGATTTCTGGGCCTGATCACGCTCGCCGGCGTCGGCGTCCTGCTGGCATGGGACGCCTTTCCCGCATTCTTTCCCGCGCGCGCGCACGCCGTTCTGGCCGCATTTCCTCTGGCCATGATTGCCTTTGCGTATCTTGTCTATCAGAGTGCGCGCCGGCCGGCGCCGCTGGAATTCGTGAAGGCGATCCTGCTGGCCGCTGCGTTTCTTTTCTGGGCGGCCAATCAGTTCTGGCCGGACGCGCGGGGGGCGACCCTGTTCAACGACATTGCCATCGCGCTTTTCGTGATCGACGTATTTCTGGTGATCATCGGCTGGCCGGCCGCGTCTCCGGACGAATCCTTCGGCGAGACCTGGCGCGATCCGGGCAACGATGATTGAACGCGGCCGGCGCCGCGTGTCCCTCAGGCGCCGGCCGGCGCGGTGGCGTTTTCCTTGATGTCGGTGATCCAGCCGTCGGCGAGATTGATGATGCGGTGCCCGTACTCCGCGTTCCGCTCGTTGTGGGTCACCTGAATAATAGTCGTGCCTTCGTCGTTGAGGCGCTTGAACATCTCCATGATCTCCCGGCCCTGGCTGGAGTGGAGATTGCCGGTGGGCTCGTCGGCGAGGATCACGTTCGGGCTGGCGATCATCGCCCGCGCCACGGCCACCAGTTGCTGCTGGCCTCCGGAGAGCTGGTTGGGGAACAGGTCCTTCTTGCCCACGATCTGGAATTTGTCGAGGATGTCGCAGACGATGCTGTCGCGCTCGGATTTCTTTATATTGCGATAGGATAGGGGGATTTCGAGGTTCTCGTACACGGTGAGGGAATCGAGCAGGTGGTAGCTCTGGAACACGAAGCCGAAATACTTCTTGTAGAGCTCCATGCGGTCCTTCTTGGCCATTTTGTGGACGGGATGATCGAGCAGGTA
>CAYVPZ010000629.1:0-3345 GCA_964453955.1 uncultured Solibacteraceae bacterium
CCCAGTCGATGGCCTCCGACACCACCGAAGGAACGCCCTCGGCAACCCCATCCGCCGTTACCACGTTGAACGTCTCGGTGTAGCTGGGCTGCAACAGAAGATTCATAGAGCGGACCGTTTGCCGGAATTGCGGCCAGCTCTGCCAGCCGCTTTCGACGAACCGGACGTGCCGCACGCCCTGGATCATCTGCCGGATCGCTTCCGTCACCGACCCCCCGCCCTCGTTCCTTCCCGAGGACATCCACAGCTCGGCATCCGTCCGCAGCATGGAGGCGATCTGCACCGCCGCACCGGCCGCCGTCATTAGGTTTTTCAGGGGCCGGGTCGCGCCGAACGCGCCGATACGCAGTGTGCCGCCACGAAAAGGCGCGCGCGCCGTGCGTGCACCGTGGTCGAGATGGTACAAATTGGGCAGCCAGGTGGAGGGGACGCCATACGCATCGGTGAGCCAGGTGGCCAGTCGCTGGCTGTTGGCGGCCACGCGGAAGTTCCAGGTGGTCCTCTCCAGATCGGCGCCTTCCCGCACCCGCCGCATGGCGTTTGGATCCGCCTGCAGAAAACCGAGATTCGAATGGCAATTCACCGCGAAGTGCGTGTTGGGAAACCCGGCGGCGAGCGTGGCCAGTTCGAGAGTTGGGATCCATGGGGCCGAAACCACTACGTGGGTTACCGGGGAGTCGCCGGGAGCGCTCTTCAGCCGCTCGCCCAGCTCCCGTGCGCTGGCGATGGCCCATACTTCGGCCTCGATCCCGGCCGCGCGCAGGAATTTGGCCGAGTTCATGGCGGTGACGCCGAGGCCGATATGACTTATGTTTCGATTCGCGGCGAAGTTCTTGTAGGCTAAAATGACTCGTTGCTTGTCCACATGAGGTCCTTTTGTCCACGAGAATAAACCCGGGGTTCCGTGTCGCCTGTGTGACAATACGGAAAAGTCGCGAAATCCCCGCAACATACCCGTGCCGCGAATCCTGTGACCGGGTCCTGGGGGGCAAGTAAAATCGAAGTATGCTCAAGCCCACCATCTTCCGCGAGTACGATATCCGCGGCCTTGCCGATACCGAGCTGACCAGCCCCGGCATCGAGCAGCTCGGACAGGGGCTGGGCACCTATTTCATTCGTCACAGCGGGAAAGCGATCAACGTGGGGCGCGACTGCCGGCTCAGCTCCACGCGCCTCCGGGATGCCCTGGTGAAGGGCCTGCTCTCCGCCGGGTGCGACGTCACCGATATCGGCGTGGCGCCCACGCCCGTGCTGTACTACTCGGCGCAACACCTGAAGGCCGATGGCGCGGTGATGATCACCGGCAGCCACAACCCGCCCGACTACAACGGCTTCAAATCCGTGTGCGGCGCGGGCACTATTTACGGCGAGGCCATCCAGCAGGTGCGCCGGTTCATTGAATCCGGCGATCTGGAGTGGAGCCAGGGCGCCGAGCGCACTCTCGACGTGGTTCCTTCCTATGTCGATGACATCGTTTCGCGGTTCGATTTCCAGCGCCGGGTGAAGCTGGTGGCCGATGCAGGCAATGGCACCGCCGGGCCGGTGATTCATCGCATCTTCGAACGCCTCAACGTCGAGGTCGAAGAGCTGTTTTTCGAGATGGACGGCCACTTCCCCAACCACCATCCCGATCCCACGCAGCCCGAAAACCTCGAGGCGCTGCGGAGCGCGGTCCGCGAGCGGGGCGCGGAACTTGGTATCGCCTTCGACGGCGATGCCGACCGCATCGGCGCGGTGGACGAGAACGGGAATGCCGTCTACGGCGACGTGCTGATGCTCATCTATGGGCGCGAAATCCTTACGCGCAAGCCGGGCGCAACCTTTATCGGCGAGGTGAAGTGCTCGCAAACCATGTACGACGAGCTGAACCGGCTGGGCGGCCACGCCATCATGTACAAGACCGGGCACTCGCTCATCAAGGCGAAGATGAAGCACGAGCACGCCGAGATGGCCGGGGAGATGTCCGGGCACATGTTCTTCGCCGACCGCTACTACGGCTACGACGACGCGCTCTACGCAGCCTGCCGTCTGATCGAGATCGTGGCCAGCTCGGGCCGGCCTCTGTCGGCGCAAACCGCGGACCTCCCGCGCACGGTATCGACGCCGGAGATCCGCTTCGATTGCCCCGATGAAATCAAGTTCGACGTGGTGGCGCGCGTCGCCGAGGCGTTCCGCGGCAAGCGCAAGGCCGTGGACATCGACGGCGTGCGCGTGCTGTTCCCGCACGGCTGGGGCCTGGTGCGCGCCTCCAACACCCAGCCGGTGCTGGTGATGCGCTTCGAAGCGAGCGACGAGCGGCTGCTGGGCGATTACCGGCGGGAAATGGAAACGGCCGTGGAAGAGGCCCGCGCCGCGCTGCCCGCGTAAGTTCGCAGCCAAATCCTACTGATACAGCCGCCGATTGCGCCGCAGATACGCGGGAACGTCCAAATCATCCGGCGAAAACGCCGGTTCCTCGGAGGGCATCGGCGGTGCCGGCGCAGGTGGAGGCGCGGGTTCGGCAGCCGCTTCCCTCACCGGCTCGGGCTCCGCTTCCGCGACGAACGGGAACGACGAAAACTCCGGCGCGGCTGGTGGGGGAGGCTCGGGCGCAGTCTCCACGATGACGGCGGCGGTGGCCGCAGGACGGGCGATTTTCGGCAGATTGTCGCGCTGGAAGCCGGTGGCGATCACCGTGATCTTCACCTCGTCCTCCATCTTTTCGTCCAGCACCACGCCGAAGTTGATCTGCACCTCTTCGTTGGTGGTGGCCCCGCGGATGAGCGAGCAGGCCTCGTTGACGTCGTGCAGGCTCAGGCGGCTGGAAGCGGTGATGTTGATGAGCACGCCGCGCGCGCCCTTGACCCCGCCTTCCTCCAGCAGCGGACTGCTGATGGCCTGGCGCGCGGCCTCCACCGGCGCGCGTTCCCCGCGACAGGTGGCCGTGCCCATCATGGCGTAGCCCATGCCCAGCATGATGGCGCGAATATCGGAGAAATCGCGGTTAATCAGGCCGGGCGTGGTGATGATATCGGAAATCCCCTGCACCGCCTGGCGCAGCACGTCGTCGGCCAGCTTGAACGCCTCGAAGAAGCTGGTGCCCTTGGGAACCAGCTCCAGCAGGCGGTCATTGGGGATGGAGAGGACGGTATCCACCGTGGAGGCCAGTTCCGCCAGCCCCTTCTCGGCCTGCTTCATGCGCCGCGGCCCTTCGAAGGCAAACGGACGCGTCACCACGGCCACGGTCAGGGCGCCCATCTCGCGGGCCAGCGACGCCACCACCGGCGCGGCGCCCGTGCCCGTGCCGCCGCCCAGGCCCGCGGTGACGAACACCATGTCGGCGCCTTCCAGAATCTCGATGATGCG
>CAYVPZ010000630.1:0-3344 GCA_964453955.1 uncultured Solibacteraceae bacterium
TTACGACCGCGACGGCAAGCTCGATCTGTACACCGGCGGCTACGTGGATTTCGGGCCGGAAGTGCAACAAACCTGCATGATTCTGGGCGCGGAGTCGAGCTGCCCGCCGGGCGCGTATCGCGGCAGCCCCGCCGTGCTATATCACAACAACGGCGACGGCACGTTCACCAATGTGACCAAAGCCGCGAAGATCTATCAGCCCGATGGCCGCAATCTTTCGGTGCAGGCATCCGACTACGACAACGACGGCTGGCCCGATCTGTTTGTCGCCAACGACGGCGCCGAGATCTACCTGTATCGCAACAACCGCGATGGCACCTTCACCGAATCCGGTCTGATGGCCGGCGTGGGACTGACCGAAGACGGCAGGACCATGGCCGGCATGTGCCTCTCGTTCGGCGATTACGACAACGACGGCCTTCTGGATCTCTACGTGTCGGACTTCGAGGATGTCCCCCATCATCTCTGGCACAACCGGGGCGGAGGAGTGTTCGACGAGACCGACCGCAAAGCGGGAATTGCGGCCATTACGGCGCGGTTCCTGAGTTTCGGCGGAGGGTTTTTCGACTACGACAACGACGGCTGGGTGGACCTGTTCATCGCCAACGGGCACGTGTACCAGGGGGTGGAGACTTCCAGCGCCCACGGCCATTACAAACAGATCAACCTTTTGTTCCATAACAACCGCGACGGCACCTTCACCGACGTCACCGCCGCGGCGCAGGCCAATGGCAACGGCTTTTCGACTCCCCATCTGGGGCGCGGCGCGGCCTTCGCCGATTTCTTCAACGACGGCCATGAGGAGGTTGTGGTGGGCAACAACGACGACCCGCCCACGCTGCTGCGCAACACCAGCGGCGGGAAAAATCACTTCGTCAGCTTTAAGCTGGTGGGCGTGCACTGTAACCGCGATGCGCTGGGTGCGCGCATCCGTTTGCAGGCGGGCGGCATAAAGCAGATGCGCGAAATCGCCGCCGGCGGGAGTTATCTTTCACAGAGCGATTTGCGCGCGCACTTCGGCCTGGGCGCGGCCACCCGCATTGACGGCGTGGAGGTGACCTGGCCGAACGGTAAGCAGCAGGCCTTCCAGAATCTGAAGGCCGATCGCTTTTACGTCATCGAGGAAGGGAAGAGCCCGCAGCCTCAGAAGATCGCGAACCGGCGGTGACGCGGCGCAGTACCATGAAGGAGGCCCGAGGCCCGATGACCGATGCTCGCCAGCACGCCCATCAGTTGATTGACCGATTGCCGGAGACTCAGCTCACGGCGTTGGTGGGACTGCTGGAAACCATCGTCGATCCCGTGGCCGCCGCTCCTCCGCAATGCGCCCATTGAGGACGAAGAGATCAGCGAAGGGGAAGAGCGCGCGGTCGCCGAGTCGCGCGAATGGCTAAAGCACAACAAGCCCATTCCACATGAGGAAGTCCTGGCCGAGTTGGGAACTGCGCAGTCGTAGGTGTCGCTCTGCATTGTCGTACGGCAGCGATTGGGGCATGAACGGCGATAGGCGTCCTCAGCTTTGAAGACGAGGAGGAATACTGAGAAGTCGATCCGGTCTTGCGCTATCGAAAAACGCGTCGTCGCCGAGGATATCCCTCGCCGCCTTTTGCATGGCGAGCGCTGCTTGCGATTCCGAAGCCTCGGGCGTGTCACTAAACTGGAGGAGCACGCTCCCGTCGGCGCGGAACTCATTCACAGTCGCCGGAATCCGATACACAAGGCCGGCCCGAAACCAGTCCACGTAGAGCTTCCCGAATACGTTCATCCAATACAACCATGGAAGGCCCTTTTCCGGGTCATCTCCCACGAATCGCTCGCTCGTGCCCCACCTTTTGATCTCGACGCGGCGATTCTTATTCGCGTAGTCAGCGTCAGTTGCCAGAAATCCGAGGTCCGCTCGCGAGACATCACAGATTCCAAACAGAAAAGTTCTGACAAGGTCCACGTCGAGCTTTCCGCGCTGGTTGTATTCAATCCACACTGTCCAGCTCGAAACCAGCCTCGGCTCAGGAACAGTGGGCACAAAAAGGCCGCCAGTGCTCGCGTGGACCCTCACGGATTCTTACAAGCTGGAAGCGACGATTTGTGAGGACTCCCTTCCATTTCACATACCTTGCTCGTTTGCACTTAAACTCCCCGCCGGGCTGGCTGAGCCAGCCAACTGGGACGTCAAGATTGTCGCGGTCGAATGGAAGTCTAAATGGTTCGTAAACGTCGCAGCGCTCAGGTGCGAAATTCCCGCCGTTGAAATCCGCCAGCCATAATAGCTGTTCCCTTGCCACCGCAGGTGTGAATTCAACACGAGAGAAGACTTTAGCCGTCAGGGCCTGTTTTGGCGTCGCGCCGGTGCCAGATTTCATTGCTCGCGACAAGAATCGTCCCGCCCTATTTGGGCTGAATCATACTCAAGTATCGGTGTTGGGCAGTCCACCGCCATTGGTTCTTTCCCCTTACACCCACCACGCCGCGCCGGCCGGCTCGCGGATGAGGATCTGGTTGAGGAACTCGGCCGCCTTGCTCAGCCCTTCGTCGCCCGACATCAGGCTGTCCTCGTGCTCGATGGAGAGCACTCCGTCGTAGCCGTACATGCGCAGAGTGGAGATGAATTCGCGCCACCAGCCGGCGTCGTGGCCGTAGCCCACCGTGCGGAAAATCCACGAACGGTTACGCTCGTCGGTGTATTTCTTGGTGTCCAGCACGCCCGTGCGCGGCAGGTTGGCATCGTAGATTTGCGTGTCCTTGGCGTGCACGTGGAAGATGGAGTCGCCCAGAACGCGAACCGCCTTGATGGGGTCGATGGCCTGCCAGAACATGTGGCTGGGATCGTAGTTCACGCCGACGTTGTCGCCGGCTTCGGCCCTCAGGTGGAGCATCGTTTCCGGGCTGTAGGCCACAAAGCCCGGATGCATTTCGATGGCGATGCGCACGCCGTGATCGGCGGCGAACCGCGCGTGTTCCTTCCAATACGGAATCACCTTCTTCTCCCACTGCCACGCCAGCACGTCGGAGTACTCGGCCGGCCACGGGCAGGTAACCCAGTTGGGAAACTTCGCGCCGTCGTGATCGCCGGGGCAGCCGGAGAAATCCACCACCACCCCAACGCCCAGCTTTTCGGCCAGCAGGATGGTCTTGCGGCTGGTTTCGACAAAGCCCTTCGCCACCTCCGCATCGGGATGGAGCGGGTTGCCGTGGCAACTGAGCGCGCTGATGTGGAAGCCGCTGTCGTCCAGCTTCTGCCGGAAATCCTTCAGCTCCGCGCTGTTGTCGAGCATGGTGAGCGGGCAGTGCGGCCCGCCGGGATAGTTGCCGGTGCCCAACTCGACCGTATCGATGTTCAGCCCGCG
>CAYVPZ010000631.1:0-3344 GCA_964453955.1 uncultured Solibacteraceae bacterium
GGACGCCGCGCAGCAGTCGCTGGTGCTGCTGTTTTGTCTGTGCTACATCGGGCTACTCTCGCTCCCGGCGTTCGCCGTCACGCTGGGCACCCTTGCGATCGGCGTCGTGGTTTATTTCCGCCATGTCGCGGGCGCGCAGGAGCTGCTCCGGCGGCTCAAGGGAAAGGAATCGCGCCTCGTGGATGCGCTGGGTCACATGATCGACGGATTCAAGGAAATCCGAATCAATCGCAAGAAAAGCGACGAGGTATTCAGTGAGTTTGCGGAGTTATCCGAAGACGTCCGCTCGCTGAAGATCGACACCCAGATCATGTTTCTGGTCGACATCATGCTTTCGGACCTGGTTTTCTATTCGCTGCTGGCCATCGTCGTCTTCCTGCTGCCGCGCTTCACCCACCCCACGGGCTCCGCCGTCCTGATGACCACGGCGGCCATTCTGTTCATCATGGGCCCGTTGCAACTGGTGGTGCAGGCGGTGCCGGTGTTGCAGCGTGCCGAAGCCGCCATCGCCGACCTGGCGGTACTGGAAGAGAAGCTCGACCGCGCCGGCGCCAGCGGCGAGGGGCCTGCCGACGGCCGCTGGCGGGGTTTCGAGACGATCTCCATCGATTCGGTGGTTTTCGCCTACGCCGAGCGGAATGGCGTCAATGGCGCCTTCTCGGTGGGGCCTTTGAGCACACAGATCCGCCGTGGCGAGACCATTTTCATTGTGGGCGGCAACGGCAGTGGCAAGACCACCGCGCTCAAGCTGTTGACCGGCCTGTACTTCCCTCACAGTGGGGCCATTCTGGTGGATCGCGAGTTACTGACGCGCGGCAACGTGCAGAACTACCGCGAGCTGTTTTCCACAGTTTTCGCCCAGTTTCATCTGTTCGACCGGCTGTACGGGGTGGAGGACGTCGATCCGCGGTCGGTGCAGGCGATTCTGGAGGAAATGGAGCTGGCCGGGAAGACACGTTTCGAAGGGGGACGTTTCACCGACCTCCATCTATCCACGGGCCAGCGCAAACGTCTGGCTCTGGCGGTGACGCTGCTGGAGAACAAGGAGATTCTGGTGTTCGACGAGTGGGCCGCCGACCAGGATCAGCACTTCCGCCGGTATTTTTATGAAGTGGTGCTCAAGCGGCTCAAACAGGAAGGCCGGACGGTGATCGCGGTCACCCACGACGAACGCTTCTGGAAGCACGCCGACCGGGTCATCAAAATGGACTACGGCGCCATCGTGGAAGATGCCAGAATCGCCTGATCTCGCCAACGGGGACGCAAGGGGCGCGGCAGGCGCGCTGAATAATGATGGTGCGCCCGCTTTCGGGCAAGGGGCTGTCGATGGCGGGGAGCGGCGCCGCGGGAAACGAATTTATGCATGGTTCTCCGGCCTGAACGGAAGACTGCGGGCTTCCCTGAAAAGACAGCTCCCGTACCTGCTGGTGCTCGGGTTTATCCTGGCATTCCTGCTGGTCTACTTTTTCAACAGCATGTTTGTGCCGATTCGCCCGGGCGAACTGGGGGTGCGGTGGAGCATGCTGGGCGGGGGCACCGTAGTGCACACGGTTTACCGGGAAGGCCTGCACTTTGTGCTGCCCTTCGACCGCATGTATATCTACAACGCGCGCAAGCAGCGCTTCTCCGACTCCATCGACGTGATGACGGTGGACGGGCTGATGGTGCATGTGGAGTATTCGGTGCGCTATTACCCGGATCCGGATCTGCTGCCACTGCTGCACCAGAGGGTGGGCCCCGACTATCTGAACGTGGTGGTGCGGCCGGAAGTGCGCTCGGTGATCCGCACCGTAATCGGCCAGTACAAGCCAGAGGAAATCTACACGACGCAGAAGGCCATTCAGGAACGCATTTCCGTGCAATCCAAGATTCAGATGGAAGCCCGCTTTGTTTCGGTGGATGACGTGCCGCTGGAGCGCATTTCCCTGCCCGCCCCGGTGGCCCAGGCCATCGACTCCAAGCTGGCCCAGCAGCAACTGGACCAGGAGTATGTGTACCGCCTCGCGGTGGCCGCCAAGGAAGCGCAGCGGAAACTCATCGACGCCGGGGGGCAGAAGGCCTACAACGACACGGTGAACCAGAGCCTGACCCCCTCCGTGCTGGAGTGGCAGGGCATTCTGGCCACCCAGGAGCTGGCGAAGTCTCCCAACGCCAAGGTGGTTATCGTGGGCGGCAAAAACGGCCTCCCTATCATTCTCGGGAAGGAGTAGCGGATGAAGAGGACATTGGCCGTGGCTCTGCTTCTGCTGCTGCCATTCCTGATCGTTCGGTACGCGTCGTTTCGGCAAAACAGCGCCATCCGGGCCCGGATGGCTGGGGGGCCGCCAGGCGAGATTCTGGTCGGCGTGGCCTGGCCGTTCGCCCAGAATGAGGACGGCATGGACAACGGACTGACTCTGGCGCAGGAGGATATAAACGCGCGGGGATTGCTGGGGAAGCACCTTCGGTTGCTGATGCGCGACGATAAAATGAACCGCGAGGTGTCGAGGAGTCTCGCGATCGAATTCTCACGCAACCCATCGATGGTGGCCACCATCGGCTACTACGACGACAAATTCGCCGTGCGCGCTTCGGCGATTTTTGAAGAGACCGGGTTACTGCACATCGTGGCGGGCGCGAATAATACGTACATGACCACTCATGGTTTCCGGTATCTGATCCGCTCGGTGCTGCCGAACGACCGGATCGCGCGCCACCTGGCCCGTCTGTGTACAGACCTCGGCTACCGCAACTTCGCCATGGTCGCCGAGGATGGCCCGTTCGGAGAGGATCTGATGTTCCAGATCGGAACGGCGTTGGGCAGCCTGGATGCGAGCACGGTCTATCAGTCGAGCTACGTGCCCGGGGAGGTGGATTTCCGCGAAACCGTCGACCAGCTCAAAGAAGCCGGGGGCGATGTCATCCTCTTTCTGGGACTCGAACACGAAGGCGCCACGTTTATCAAGGCGGCCCGCGGCATGGGGTTGACAACGCCCATCGTGGGCGCATTCAGCGATACCCCGGAAATGCACCAAATCGCGGGGCCGTTACTGGAAGGCGTGATGTTCTATGAGATCTACGACGTGGATGCGCCAACGCCGGAGAACCGCGACTTCGTGGCGAGGTATCGCCATCGCTTCGGCGAAGATCCGGAGCCTTATGCCGCGCAAGGATACGACGCATTGCGGATTCTGGCGAAGGCCGTCCAAACCACGGGTTCCACCAATCCTCTCGACCTGGCATACGCGATCCGGTACATGAATCGCTGGGAGGGCGCCAACGGTTCTTATAAGTTCGACCCGACCGGGGAACTTGAGGACAAGGACCTCTACCTTAAGGTGTTCCGTGGAGGCAAACCCGTCGTG
>CAYVPZ010000632.1:0-3343 GCA_964453955.1 uncultured Solibacteraceae bacterium
GGCGAACGCCAGGATCCGAGGAGCGGGCGCCCGCCAGAATGTCCAGATACTGCTGGGCGCGACGGGCCAGAAGCAGCCGCGCCGGGCTGGATCCCGGGAGGTCGCTCACTGCATCGTTCAACTCAAACAGCAAGGAATTGACCAGGGCCCTGGTTTCGTTGAAGCGGCGGCTGGCGGCGCGATACTGCGCCAGCGTCACCGCCGCCGCGGCCGCCAGAATCAGCACTACCGCCAGCGCGGCCGCAACCTCCACGCGGCGGCGTTTCACGAACTTCCCCGCGCGGTAAGAAAACGTGTCCGGCCGCGCCTTCACCGGAAAGCCGCCCAGATATCGCGCCACGTCATCGGAGAATTCCGCGACGGAGGCGTAGCGCCGCGCGGGATCTTCGTGCAAACCCTTCCTCACGATGGTATCGAGATCGGCGCCGGCTCCTGCCGAGGAAAGCGGGGCGCGCCCCAACTTCCGGCCGCTCAGCAATTCCCACAAGATCACGGCCAGCGAATACACATCGGTGGCCGTGGTGATGGGCCGCCCGGCGATCTGCTCGGGGCTGGCGTAGCCCGGAGTCATCACGCCCGTGGACGCCCCCGCTTCGCTGGTCTCGCTCAGCATCTTGGCGATGCCGAAGTCGAGCAGTTTGGGACATCCGTCCGCGGTGACCAGAATATTGCGCGGCTTGAGATCGCGGTGCACGATGAGGTTGGCATGCGCGCAGGAAACCGCGCCGCACACGCCGCGGATCAACTCCAGCTTGGCGGCCACATCGAGATTCCGCTCCGCGGCATACCGGTCGATGGGGATCCCGTCCACGTATTCCATGACCAGGTAGGGCAAGCCGTCCGGTGTTCGACCGGCGTCCAGCATGCGGGCGATGTGTGGATGCTCCAGCCCGGCCAGAAGCTGACGCTCCTGCTGGAAGCGCCGGACCGCGTCCGCGTGCGTGCCAGCGTCGTCCGGGAACGCGCAGTGCACTATTTTGATGGCCACCGTTTTCCGCAGACCATCGTCGTCGCGCTCCGCCAGGTAGACCGTGCCCATGCCTCCGGCGCCGAGGCGCGAGAGTATACGATACGGACCCAGGCGCTCCGCGGCAAAGGCGCCGGCCGACGCAAGTTGTCGCGCTTCCATCTCGATGGCGGCGCCATCCAGCAGCGTCGCTTCACCGGCGCGCAACAGATCTTCGACGGCGCGGCGCAGCCCGGGCGTAACCGAGCAGCGCTGGCTGAGATAGGCCTCGCGCTCGTCGCCGGAGAGCTCGCTAGCCGCGGTGAAGACCTCTTCGAGCAGCTCCGGCGGGATGGGCGGGCAGGGCTCAGAGGCGGCCGAGCTCATTCTGTAACCACGCTTTCGAAAATCGCCAATCGCGCTCGACGGTTCGCAGAGAGACCTGGTGCCCGTTCACGCTCATCGCCTCCACCGTCTCCTCGGCGGTCAGGCCGCCGAAAAACCGCAACTCCACCACTTCCGCCTGCCGGGGATACTGGGCGCCGAACCGGCTGAGCGCCGTGTCGATGAGGATGACGTCGATGGTGGAGGTCCGGTCCGCCGGCTCCACGTCGGAGTGCGGGCCCAATGGCAGGCCGGTTCGCACGATGGATACCCCACCGCGCCGGGCGGCCGCTCGCTTGCGGGCGTGGTCCACCAGGATATTTCGCATCATGCGCGCCGCGACGGCGAGGAACTGTCCGCGGCACTGCCAGTCGATCGGGCGGGAGCTCTCCAGACGGACATAGAGCTCGTGCACCAGCGCCGTCGGCTGGAGCGTGTGATTGTCGCGCTCGTCGCTCAGGAATATCGCTGCCAGGCGGCGAAGCTCGGCATAAACAAGCGCCACCAGACGCGCCAGTGCGTCGGCTTCCCCGTCTTTCCAGCGGAGGAGCCATGACGTAATCGAGGCTGCGGCTTCGTCCGTCTCGGGAGCCATGCGAAAACAGAGGGAAGTCTACCATGCCCGGAGATTTCGTTGCAGAGGTGAAGCTTCCCGAGCGGCACTGGCGCTAATCTATAGTTGAACCGGCGAACGGCAAGAGGGACGAACCATGCAAACCAGCCTGACCAGGCGGACCTGCCTGAAACTGTCGCTGGCCGCCACAGTCGCGCGGCTGGCTGCGGACTCCACCATGGACACCCACGGCTTCAAGCTCGGCATCATCACCGACGAACTGACCGAGCAGTTGAACGAGGCCCTCGACTTTATCTCCAGCTACCACCTGGAGTGGTGCGAGCTGCGCGAGATCTGGGGTAAGAACATCATGAACGCCCCCAGAGAAGACCTGGATCGCGCCCGCGACCTGATTGCAAAACACGGCCTCCGCGTGAGCGAGATCGCATCGCCCATCTTCAAATGGAATTGCCCGCAAATGCCCGCGAACGCTGGTGAAAAGCGGGACACCTTCAGCGCCAGCTTCACCGAGGAAGACGCCGGCAGGCTCCTCGACCACTCGTTCGAGCTGGCCCGCTTCTTCGGCACTCGCATGGTGCGCATCTTCACGTACTGGCGCGTGGGCGATCCCGCAAAGGCCTACCCGTACGTTCGCGATCGCATGGCCCAGGCCGCCGAGGTAGCCGGCCGAAGCGGTTTCATCCTGAATGTCGAGAACGAGCATTCCTGCAATGTCGGCACGGGCAGGGAACTGGGCCGGTTGCTTAAGGACGTGAACAGCCCCAGCTTGCGCGGCGTCTGGGACCCCGGCAACGCCACCATGCTGGGAGAGGTCCCTTATCCCGACGGCTACGCAGCCGTACAGGGGCTGTTTCAGCACATGCACGTCAAGGATTCCCGCAGGAACGCCAAAACCGGCAAGCTCGAATGGGCGCCGGTGGGCGGCGGCATCATCGATTTCCAGGGCCAGTTTCGGGCGTTGCGCCGCGACGGCTACTCGGGAACCATCTCCCTCGAAACGCATTACCGCCGCGCGGATGGCAATAAAGTGGAAAGCTCGCGCGAATCTCTGGAAGGTTTATTTAAAGTCCTGCAAAAGGTGTGAAATGTCATCAGATTTAAATCGCCGGGATATGTTGAAGGCCGCCGCGGGTGCGGCGCTGCTGGCGCCTCAGGGAATTCTGGGCGCGAATGATCGGGTGCGCGTCGCCGTTGTCGGCCTGCGCGGCCGCGGCTTCGATCACATCAAGAGCATTAAGAACACTCCCGGCGTCGAACTGGCCGCGGTCGTCGACGTCGACGAGAACGTCATCGCATCGCGCCTCGCCGATATCGACAAGCTCGGCCTCGGCAAGCCCATGACCTTCGTCGACATCCGCAGGATGCTCGACGACAAGTCGATCGACGCCATCACCGTCGCCGCCCCCAACCACTGGCATTCGCTGATGGGCATCTGGGCC
>CAYVPZ010000633.1:0-3339 GCA_964453955.1 uncultured Solibacteraceae bacterium
GTGGCGAATTCGAAAGGCATCTTCAGAAGGCTCGTTCAGAGTACGTCGGGGAACACGGGCGAGTATTTCACGCTCCAGCGCGGCTCGGCCATCAGGTCGGCCACGGTGTCGCGCCAGTGCTGGTAGTGCGCGGTCTCTTTGTGGTCGGCGGCGGCCTGCGGCGAGCGATAAATCTCCACCAGCACGAAGCGGGACGGGTCGTCGTCTTGCTGGATGCAATCGAAGCGCAGAACGCCGGGTTCCTGCACGCTGTGGCGGGCGTTCTCGATGGTGGCCTCGCGGAACGCCGCCACCGCTTCCGGCCTGACGTGGGTGTGGACGTGGACAATCAGCATGGCACTGTCCCTCATTATGACGCCGCCTGCTAGAATGGCAACGAATGCTGGGTAGAAAGGTTCTGCTCGCGCTGCCCCTGCTGCTCGGCGCGTCGCTGTTCGCCGAGGATTACAAGGGGCCGCACCCACCGAAAACGGACATCCCTTACCTTCTGCATGCCAGCGATCTGGTGGCCACCGAAGTGGCCGACGCGTCGCAGGAAAGCGGGAAGAAGTCGGCCATGTTCACCGTTCCGGGCGCGACATCGCCGGTAAGGACCCCGCTGGCCGAGCCCATTTTCATTCTCGACTCGCGGAGCGTGGACCCGGCCTCGCTGGAGTTGTGGCGGTTCGAAGTGCGCGGCGGACAACGCGCGGTGTCCATCACGTCGGGAGTCCATCGCAAGGGTTCCTCGGGACCCTTTCATCTGTCCGTGACCAAGATCGGCGAGCACCTGTTTCGCGTGGAGGCGCAGGACATGCTGGAGAACGGCGAGTATGCGCTGGTGCCCGCCACGTCGACGCGCGCATTCTGTTTTCAGGTGTATTGAGTGCGCCTACAGGCGCGACTCGATGGCGTCGCACGCCACGGTTAGTCCTTCTTCCTGTTGCACGCGCGCCCCTGCTTCCGCGGCCCGCGCGGTGAACCGCGAATCTCCCAGCAGCCGCTCGAGCGCGGCCGCGGCGGTCCCGCCCGAGTATTTGTCGCGCGGGACGTGGAGACCGGCCCCCATGCGCTCTACTCTGGCGGCATTGTCGGGCTGGTCCCAGCCGTAGGGGACCATCAGCATGGGACGTCCCGCCCGCAGCGCTTGGCCGGTGGTTCCCGACCCGCCCTGATGCACGTTCACCGCCGCACGGGGGAAGACCTGGGAGAAGGGCGCGTAGGGCAACGCGAGAATCTCCGGCGAACCTGCCCAAGGCGCAGCGTTCGCACCCACCAGCAGCACCGCGCGGCGGCCCAACCGTCTGGCCGCTTCGACGCTCGCCTCATAAAAATCGCCCGGATTATGCACCGCCGTGGATCCCAGCGTGAAGACGATCGGGGCATCTCCCGCATCGAGAAAAGCGGTCAATTCCGGGCAGGCATCGGCCTGCGCGTGCTGGCGGTCGAAATAAACAAAACCCGGTTGCACGGTGTGCGGAGGCCAGTCCGGTTGCGGCCGGGCCAGCCAGCGCGAGAACAACGCCAGCACCAGATGGGGCGAGAACTTGTCGCGGAACATCGGATCGCATTCCGCGCGCAGCCCCTCTTCCCGGCGCAGTTGGCGCACCGGGTTCCACCAATGCCGTATGGCCACGCGGCCTGCGTTCAGCGCGGCCCGGTAAACTGGCCAGCCCGCCTTGCGCAGGTGGATCAGGCCCGGCACATTCACCAGCACCGAGGGATCGTGGGCGGAAAAGAAAGAGGCGGGCGAGAGAATCGCCGACACCCAGGGCAGCCCCAGCTTCTCCGCAACCAGCGGGGCGGCGTAGACCAGCTCGCCCGCAATCATCAGGTCCGCGGCGGCGGCGGCGGAGAGAAGATCGTCGTACGTTCCTCGCAGGTGCGGCAGAACCAGCTTTCGGAAGAGCACCTCCGGCCCGCGCTTCAGGTCCGCGCATTGGGCAATCAGCTCGCGGGCGGCGGGGTCCCAGTCGGGACGCAGCGGGAGGAATCCGATCCCCAGCCCTTCCACCTTTTCCCGGTAAAACGGGGTGGAGGCGACGGTCACGCGATGACCGCGCCGCTCGAGCTCCAGCGCCAGAGCAAGGCAGGGATGCAGATCGCCGAGGGATCCGATGGTGGCAAACAGAACCCGCTTCAACTCGACCTCCAGGCGCCGCCCGCTCCGTTACCGTCGCGGCTCAGTATGAGGGTCGCATATGATGAGGGGAGAATGAGAACGCTCCGTCTTGCGTACCTCGCCGTGATTCCCCTCATGTGCCCAGCCCAGACTCTCGATCAGCTCGACCGTATGACGGCCCGCTTCGCGCGCGTGGATCTGCGCGCGGACACGGCGGGTTTGACGCCCGCCGACCGCAAGGCGCTGGTGAAGCTGATTGAGGCCTCGCGAGTCGTCAACCACATCTTTCTCGGGCAGATGTGGAGCGGCAACGCCGCGCTTCTGGAAAAACTGAAACAGGACCATTCGCCGCTGGGCCGCGCGCGCCTGCGCTATTTCGAGCTGAACAAGGGGCCGTGGTCGGAGCTGGATGCGCATGAGGCTTTTCTGCCCGATGTCCCCGCGCACAAGCTCCCCGGCGCCAACTTCTACCCCCAGGACATGACCCGCGAGGAGTTCGAAACGTGGGCGAAGGGGCTGAAGCCCGCGGACCGCGAGCAGGCGGAAGGCTTCTTCACCGTGATCCGGCGCGGGCCGGACCGCCAGCTTCGCTTTGTCCCCTATAGCGACGAATATCGCGCCGATCTGGAGCGCGCCGCGGGATTGTTGCGCGAAGCGGCCGCGCTCACCGACAACGCCACGCTGCGGCGGTTCCTGACCACGCGCGCCGACGCCTTCCTCTCCAACGATTACTACGAAAGCGATCTGGCGTGGATGGATCTGGACGCTCCGCTGGACATCACCATCGGGCCCTACGAAACCTACAACGACGAGATTTTCGGCTACAAGGCCGCCTACGAAGCCTACGTCAACATTCGCGATGAGGGGGAGACCAACAAGCTGCGGTTTTTCGCCGGTCACCTGCAGGAGATCGAGAACAATCTGCCAATGGAGGCGCGGTACCGCAATCCGAAGCTGGGCGCGGCGGCGCCCATTCGCGTGGTCAACCAGGTGTTCGCGGCCGGCGATGGCGACCACGGCGTGAAAACGGCGGCATACAACCTGCCCAACGACGATCGCGTGGTAGCGCAGAAGGGCTCCAAGCGGGTGATGCTGCGCAACGTGCAGGAGGCCAAGTTTCACTCCATTCTGGAGCCGATCGCGAGGGTGATGCTGCCCGCCGCCGCGCAGCCCGATCTCAGCTTCGACGCTTTCTTCACGCACATTCTGGCGCACGAGCTCAGCCACGGCATCGGGCC
>CAYVPZ010000634.1:0-3333 GCA_964453955.1 uncultured Solibacteraceae bacterium
CAAGGCTCAGGCTTCATACTGCACCCCGTTGTCAGAGTCGAGTCTGATTGATTTGGCGGCGAGATAGGATTGCTTCCTTTTGAACTTACCGGGCAGACCATCCGGTGGCAGTTCATAAAGGCATTGACCCTTGTCGTTGTAGCGATGTGCGACCAGCAGCCCCTTGTTCCGCCAGTCTTTCACGACACAGGATACTACGCCGAGCCGTCTGGCGATCTCCTCCATGGTCAACAGACCGCGATCACGCAAGCGCTGGAAATGGGTCCGATGTCCATAGCGGCCGCGAAGCTTGATGATCGTCATCGCGGTGAATGCTTGCCCGGTGGAGGATCGCACGCCACGTTCGTTGAGCATGGTTGCCACACGTGATTCAGTGTGCTGATCGAGGAGCCGATCGATCTCGAGGACGACAGCCGCTGGCGTCTTCCGCAGAACAGGAGCGCCAACCGGGAGCGGAAGCGAAAAGCTGTTTATGGCGCCTCCCCTGAATCGAACATGCACGCTGATCTGTTCCCGTTTCAGCAGGGTGACGTCCTCAAGCAGGAGACGAACCATGCGCTTCTTTTCCCGATCGGGCGTTTGCGGATCTTTCCACAGGCGCGGAAAATCGCTCGCCAGCGAAGCAACGTGCGCTTTGTGTGTTTCATCGAGCGCTTTGCGGTCGGCCTGGCGTAGTCGCTCATACTCCTCCTGTGTCTCGTTCAGCGCGCGGAGTTTGCTGTTCCATTCTGCCTCCAGAGTATCGGCTACCAGGCGATTAGCGGGGTCCACGTGCATGTACCGGCGTTGCGCCAGATCGGCTTCGTAACGGGCGCGCTCAACCTGCCTGCAACGCATCCGGTCCACCTCGTCGAGACGGGCGTGGATTTCCTGCTGCACCGATAAGGCGAGGTCGAGTGCCATGGGGGTCATCGTCTGAATCAGCAGATCGCCGATGGACCTGTCGATCTGTTCTCCGTTGACGCTCTGGCAAAGCCGCCTCCCATGCTCGATACCGTCCTTCTGGCAGACATAATCCGGGACCGGGTGCGTGCCGCGGCAATGATACCGGACCGTCATCCGGCTGCCGCAGAAACCACAGAGAACCAGCCCTTGTAACAACGCCGGACCCTCCCGCGGCGGACTCTTCCGGCGATCATGGCCGCACGCCTGTGCGTTCTCGCGAAGCCGGCGCTGATTCTCTTCGTATTGCTCCCAGGAGATGTAGCCGGCGTGCATATTCGGCAACAGTATCCATTGTTCTCTCGGCTGTTTCAGAAACGCATCGCTTCCGTCCGGCTTCTTGCGGGTGTGTGTCCGTCCGAAGACGAATGCCCCGGCGTACCGGGGATTGTGCAGCACCTGCAGAGCGCGGCTGTGCGTCAGTTCCGCCCACAGCAGGTCGCCTTTGTGGGGACCCTTCTTAAGGCGGCGAGGGAACAGGAGTCCCTGCCGCCGGAATGCTTTAATCGTCGCCATCGCCGATCCGGCGCGGCTGAAGGTTTCAAAGAAGAACCGCAAACTCTGCTGAACCTGTTTGTCGGGATCCAGCACCGGTTGATTCGTCGGACTGTAGAGAAAACCGACCGGCAGAGGAGACTGCAGTTCGCCCCGCCGGGCTTTGTTGAGGATGCCGCCTTGCAGCCGGGCCTTGATGATATGCAACTCGGCCTCGCTCATCGTCCCTTTGAGGCCAAGCAACAGGCGGTCATTGAAGTGCGCCGGATCGTAGACACCGTCCTCATCCAGAATGAGCGTATCCGCCAAAGCACAGATCTCCAGCAGCCGATGCCAGTCGGTGGAGTTACGTGCCAGGCGCGAAACCTCCAGACCGAGCACGATACCGGCTTTGCCCAGGCTGACCTCCGCGACGAGCCGCTGAAAGCCTTCCCGGTCCACGGCCGACGCGCCGGACTGCCCAAGATCGCTGTCAATGACTACGATCTGCTCCACAGGCCAGCCGAGCGCGACCGCATGCTGCCGCAGAGCGTACTGGCGTTTTGTGCTCTCGGTGTTTTCGAACACCTGACGAATAGTCGATTGCCGGACATAGAGGTACGCATTGCGTTTGAGATGTCCGGCGTTTACCTTCTGATGAGCGTCTGACCTCATTGTCTTCCCACCTCCGATTGCTGGCCGAGGATGATTCCTGTAAGGATCAATGCAATCTGACTCTGTATTTCGATGGAGCAGGATGGCGCGTCACAAGGTGACGCCGCCGTTTCAGGCGGACGTGGCTGCGTATAGTGGGACCAGGCGCGCATCCAGGTGGTCATTCCTTTCCGCAGGAGCAGCGCCATTCCCGGCGCCGGAACGCGGGCAGGCAGAGCCAGAGCGTCATTCCGAAGCCGCTCGTAGTGGGTGGCAAAATCGCCGGCTGCCCTGTCGCGACGGAGTTCATCATGGTCTTCATCGTTTTTTTTGACTGCGCGCCAGCCCCCGCTCTATGGTTCGTGGATGGACAACCAGATCGAACCGCTCCCGGATGCGGCTCACCAGACCGTGCGCCCTCAATGACGGGTCTTCCTGACGGGCCCGCCGAATGAACTCGATGATTTCCGCCGTAAGCTTGTGGGCTTGCCGCGGGCCTCGCTTGCGTGGGACCAGACCGGCCACACCACCCGCCTCGAACGCGGCCTGGGCCTGATAAAAAGTCGGACGGGAGAAGCCAAAACTCATGGCCGCGTCGCTGATGGAGTAACCGTCTTTCTCGACGCGACGCAGCATCTCGTACTTGACCTGGACCATGTCACGGGCATCGAAGAACTCATTGCCGGCGAAGAGCTCATCGGTGACCGACTGCGGGCGCGAGTTGAGACAACCCTGCTCGCGGAGGCTCTGGAGCTTTGCGTCATCTCGGGTTTTCGGCATGGCGTTGTCTGTAAATATAATTACGCCATGTCCACTGGCTCTGTCAAGCCCCTTGTGCCGCCACATCCTTATGGTTACTGAGCCATCATGCTTATACAGTGCCCCGGCGACCGTCAACACAGGCGCCGTAGCGGCGCATTTACCTTTACATAACCGGGCGTAGTTTTCTTTACAGGCAGACACGCTCCTCACATCCTTTCCCCTTCAGCAGATCCGCCAGCCTGACCAGATCCTCGTAGCGGAAGAAGCAGCGCCCGGCGGAGATTTCCACGAACGGATCGGTGCCTCCGGCATCCGTACAACTGGCCAGAATGGACTGGAGATGGCCTTCCGCGTCGTGGAAATAGACGCGATCTTCACCCCAGTTCTTGCGGTACTCGATCAGCTCAAACTCCCGATCGAATAGCGGATGGAAGGGGTGCGTTACCCGGAAACGCCGTTGCCCAGCGCCCTTACGCGGTGCATTTGGATACCTGCTCCAAG
>CAYVPZ010000635.1:0-3332 GCA_964453955.1 uncultured Solibacteraceae bacterium
GGATTCGGTGGCCAGCGTGCTGGCACGGTCCAGAAGCTGGGAGATGTTGTCCATGCCGCCGTCGATAATCTGCAACTGGCTTAGCCCGTTGTTGGCGTTCTGGATACCCTGTGTCAACACCGCTTCGTCGGCCCGATAGCCATTGGCGACGGCCAGACCGGCCGCGTCGTCTCCGCTATTGACGATGCGCAGACCCGAGGTTACCTCCTCAATGGTCTGGTTCTGAAACGCGCTGTTGATGTTAAGGTATTGCTGCGCCTGCAGAGACGCGACGTTCGTGTTTATGCTGAAAGCCACAATGGTCTCCTTGATGTGATGCGACTTCCGCACGCCCCTGCGGGCGGACCCGTCTCATCCAGATCGAACTGGCGCAGTTCCTTCCATTCCGACAGACCGCCGGCAGGGTGGATTTCCGGGACCGGTGTCCCAAAAACGCTGTCGATTCGCCTTGTGTCGATCTGAACCATCCGCCTCCAACAATGCAAGCTCTGTGCCACGCCGCCACGGGAGCACGGGCCGCCTGCGCTACGATGGAGACGCGGAATCTTAAATGGCGCAGAATCTCCGAGTTCTCATCACCGGAGGGGCCGGCTTCATCGGCTCCTGCTTCGTTCGGGAAAGTTCCGAAATGGAACGTTTTTCCCGAATTGTCAACGTGGATAAGCTCACCTACGCAGGAAATCTCGAAAATGTACAGGTGGTGGCGGCAGATCCCAGGTATCTTTTTGTGCGCGCCGACATCACCGACGGCCCGGCGATGGATCGGGTCTTCACCGAGGAACGGCCCGAGTTGGTGGTGCACTTCGCCGCCGAGTCGCACGTGGATCGGAGCATTCTCTCGCCCGCGGCGGCCATCGACACCAACCTGCGCGGCACTTTCACGCTGCTCGAAGCCGCCCGCCGCCACCGCGTGGCGCAATTCGTTCACGTCTCCACCGACGAGGTGTATGGCGACCTCGCGCCGCCGCACGAAGCCGACGAGGATTACCCGCTGCGCCCGAGCAGCCCCTACTCGGCCTCGAAGGCGGGCTCGGACCTTCTGGCGCTGTCTTATCACCGTACGTGGGGGCTAAGCGTCATGGTGACCCGCGCCTCCAACAACTACGGGCCTTATCAGTTTCCCGAGAAGCTGATTCCGCTGATGATTTCCAACGCGCTGGAGGGGAAACCTCTGCCCCTCTACGGCGATGGCCTGCAGGTGCGCGACTGGCTGCACGTGGAAGACCACTGCAGCGCCATTTTCGCCGTTATCGACAAGGGACGCCCCGGACAAATCTACAACATCGGCGGCAACCGCTCGCTCACCAACCGCGAAGTGGTGGAGCAGATACTGGCGGCAACGGGCCGTTCGAGCGATCTGATTGCACACGTCACCGACCGCCCTGGACACGACCGCCGTTACGCCCTCTCCAGCGCGAAACTGGAACGCGAGACCGGCTGGCGGCCGCGGGTCAGCTTCGAGGAAGGGCTGGCCCGCACCGTCCGCTGGTACCGCGACCATAGCGCGTGGGTGGATCGGGTGAAATCGGGCGAATACCGCAATTGGTACGAGCGCAACTACGGAGCGCGTGAGGTGGTGGGATCATAGGAAGCCGGCAATGCCGCGCCGGTCTCACTGCGCCGCGGCGCGTTTGGCGGTGAACTCCTGCGGCGGTCCGTCGGCGCCATCGCGGGTCCTGGTGAACTTGATGGCATCGCCGGAAACCGTCCCCTTGTACAGGAATTTCATGGTGTTCCCATTGAACTCCAGGGTTTGCGTGAAGGAGATCTGATCTCCGTCGATTTTGCCGTCGGAAATCTCCATGTCGCCGCGCGGTCCGCTGATGGTGCCGGTCAGCGTATTGCCGTCGGCCTTGAATGTGTACGTCGCTTCGCGGGTTTGTCCGCCGCGGCCGGGAACCTGCGCGGTCCATTTGCCGGTGAGATCCGCCGCCATAGCCGTCGTTGCGAGCAGGGCAAAGAGGCAGCACGTGTTCAGTAGTCGGGTCATATCAGAAAGGCGTTGCCGGCCCGGGGAATGTTACCTGCGGCGGTGCGATCGGCGGCAGATCAGCCGAGCCGGGCGGAACAGGCTTATGCCGCCACCTCGACGTACTCAACCTGAGTTAACGGCTCAGGAATCGGAAGGCCTTCCAGCTTCATCCCCTCGAAGTGAAACTCCAGCGCGGACGCGATACTGCTGCGCGCCTCTTCCGGCGTGTCGCCAATCGCGATGCACCCTGGAACGTCCGGCGAATACGCACCCCAGTTGGTTTCGCCCTTTTCCAGAATGACCGCGTACCGCTTCATACCCACGATCATAACGCTGGCGAACCGCCAGCCATTTGACTCCAGCAGCCGGATCAGGTCCCGCACCCTCATCGTCATATTGCCGAAACGCTGCTGCCGCCGCGTCCCAGAAGAAGTGTCCCGCTAATTCAGCGCCGGCCGTGCGCCGATCTCCCGCAGGCAGCGGTCGATCCACTGCGCCGTGAGCTTCTCGGAAATCCCCTGCTGGGAGAGCCGGGAGCGCAGCGTGGCCCAGTCCACCATGTCCAGGCTCTGGTCCTGGTTAAAACAGGTGAACACCACCGTCTCCTCGCCCGTCGTGGGGTCCTTGTGGAGCTGCAGGCACTGCGCGCAGATCTCCTTCATCATGCACTGCATGGGCGAGTTGATGCTGCCAATGCCCTTGTGGCAGGGCTTCAGGAACGGGGCCAGGACGCCGTGCCGCGCCCGCGCCACCGCGGCCATCATGCCGTCCGAGCCGATGGCGATCACCCGGTCCACCGTCTCCAGCGGGATCTCCGGCTGGCCCAGCTTGCCGCTGGCGTAGTTCACCATGGCCTCCACGATGTTGCCGACGTAACTGCAGTCCTGCGGCCGGTCGGGCACGAAGCCGGGGGCCTCGTCGCAGCACCACACCACCACGTCGGCGGCGCGCTTGATCTCGTCGATCTTGTAGCGGTCCACCACCTTCTTGTAGCCGGCGAAGTAGACCACCTTCGACCCGCTGGCCCGGAAAGTCTGCCCAATGGAAAACAGCACCGCATTGCCCAGGCCGCCGCCGGCCAGCAGCACGGTCTCATCCGAGGGAGTCTCCGTGGGCGCTCCGGTGGGACCCATCAGGATCACCGGTTCGCCCTTCTTCAGGATGGCGCACAGGTCCGAGGAGCCGCCCATTTCGAGCACGATCACCGAGAGCAGGCCCTTCTCGCGGTCCACCGAAGCGCCGGTCAGCGCGATGCCCTCCATGCCGAGGATGGTGCCGTTGGCGCGCGGCGCCAGCGATTCGTAATTCTGCAGCCGGTAGAACTGGCCGGGATGAAACGCGCGGGCGGCGATAGGCGCGT
>CAYVPZ010000636.1:0-3319 GCA_964453955.1 uncultured Solibacteraceae bacterium
AAGCAGGATGCCCGCAACCTCCGGTTGGTTGGCGTAGGCAGCCGCATGCAGCGGCGTCCAGCCGCGATCGTTCGCATCGTTTACGTCGGAACCTGCCGCGAGCAGCGCCTCGATCGCAGACACACCGCCTTTCCAGTTCGGCTTGCCGGCGAAGCTGACGGCCAGATTCAGCAGCGTGTTGCCGTTGGTCCCGCGCTCATTCGCCAGGCGGGGATTCGCGCGCAACAGAGCTTCGAAGCCGGCAAGATTCCCAGACTGCAGTGCGCCGAAGGCCGCCATGAACGGTTCGGTGGTGGCCCTGTCCGTTCTCGATGCCAACAGATTCACCCGGCTTATCAAATCGTCCCAGGTTTCGAACCCGTGCTCTCGTGCGTAAACCAGCCGGGCGTCCTCCTCGCTGAATGGAGCTTGTCGAATCTCCTCGTCCGTTCGATCGGCAAAGCGCGGATGCCATTCACGAATCTGTTCCAGCGCCGCCGGTCCGGCCGAGAGGCGCGTTCGCAATAAGCCATGAACCCGATCCGTGATCCATGCCACATCGGCAACGAACAAACGCGTATGGCGGGAACGCGATGACGGCTCGGCATAGGCTTTCAACCTGGGCCAACTGGCGAACCCCTGTTCACGAGCCAGGACGAACTGCGCGTCGTGCAAAGCCGCCAGTTGACGCACGGTTGCTTCGTCCGACGCCGTCCAGCGGCTGTGGTGGCGCCGCAGGCGAGAGACCGCGTCTTCGTTTCCGGCCCGAATCGCCCGCAGGAGTTCGCGGGCCTGCTTCTTCTGTTGATCGAGATTCAAGACTGCCTCCTTCGTATGCCTGGTCCGCATGACAGGCGAAAGAGGGTCAACTCAGAGTGACGTCTCAAGGAGGCAGGTGGGCGCGGCCCTTTCCGCGGACAGGACGCGTCCTGCACGCGTCAAGGGTAAGTCTACCAGAGCCGAGGATTCCTGCGCCGGGGCTGCCGGCCGCGCAGCGTTCGGAGTCTCCGCGCTGGTGTTGTCCTACGGGGCTATGCAGGCGCTGGTGTCGTGCCGTCAGGAAGATGGACATTTCCCGACGGCTGGGCTACAATGTGGCTCAATAGACTAACGCCATGCCTGACAAATCCGTCGTTCGCGCTCGCATTGATGAACGCACCAAGAGGGAGGCCGCGGCGGCGCTGAAGAAAATCGGGCTCACCGTGTCCGATGCCTTTCGCCTGCTGCTGGTGCGCGTCGCGGCGGAAAAGGCCCTGCCGTTCGAGCCGCTCAATCCCAACGCCGAAACCGTTGCAGCGATGAAGGCCGCGCGCCGGGGCGAACTGGTCAAGGTCGGCAAGCCGGACAAACTGCTGCAAAGTCTGAATGCGGGAGATTAAATACACCACCCGCTTTCAGCGCGACTACAGGCGAGAGAAATCCGGCCGGCACCGCGAGAAGCTGGACGCCCTGCTGGTGGAGACCGTCAACCTGCTCGCCGCCGACGCGCCGCTCCCGCGCCGGAATTTCAATCACCCACTGTCAGGCGAATGGAGCGATCACCGCGACTGCCACATCCGGCCGGATCTCATTCTCATCTATCGCACGCCGGATGACGACAGCCTCGAACTCGTGCGCCTCGGCTCGCATAGTGAACTCGGGCTGTGAAACGGGGGCACGTTCCGGTAGCGCAGCCACCATCACCCCAGCCCGCGCAAATAATCCAGGTCCGCGTTTCCTCCCGAAAGGACAATCCCCACCCGGCCGATGTCCGGCGGCAGTTTGTGGAACAGCGCCGCGGCCGCGCACACCGCGCCACTCGGCTCCACCAGAATCTTCATGCGCGTCAGCAGGAAACGCACGGCCTCGCGAATCTCCGCCTCGCTCACCAGAAAGATCGCTTCCACATTCCGCTGAATCACCGGGAAGGTGAGCGCGCCGGGCGTCTGGGCGCGCAAACCGTCGGCCACCGTGGCGGGCGGAGGAATAGCCACGCGCTCGCCGGCCCGCAGCGAGAGCCAGGTGTCGTTGGCGTCCGCCGGTTCCACGCCGAACAGACGCATGGCGGGCCGTAGCGCCTTCACGACAACCGAGCAGCCGGCCATCAGGCCACCGCCGCCGATGGGCGTCATCAGCGCGTCCAGATCCGGCTTCTGCCGCAGCAGCTCCAGCGCCACCGTGCCCTGTCCCGCCATGGTCCACGGGTGATCGTACGGGGGAATGAGCGAGGCGCCGGTTTGTTCGGCAATCTGGCGGGCGATGGCATCGCGGTCGTCGCGCTGGCGGTTGAACATCACCACGTTGGCGCCGTAATCGCAGGTCGCCTGCAACTTCAAGCGCGGTGCGTCCTCCGGCATGACGATGGTGGCGGTCACCCCCAGCGCCTTGGCCGCGATGGCTACGGCCTGCGCGTGGTTGCCGGAGGAGCACGCCACGAGACCCCGAGGCAGATCGGCCCGCGGTATGGACCAGGCGAAATTCGCCGCGCCGCGAATCTTGAACGCTCCGCCGCGCTGCAGGTTCTCGCACTTAAAGAAGGCTTGTACGCGGGCCCGCTCGTCGAACAGGCGCGAGGTCAGCACCGGGGTGCGCCGCGCGATGCCTCGGATGCGCGCGGCCGCCCGGCCAATGTCGTCGAGCGAGACGGGCATCAGTAGCCCGCCCTCTTGTCCACCACATTCAGCAGCGGTTCGCCGCGCACGAAGCGGCCGTAATTCTCCACGAACATGCGGGTAGCCCGCTCCAGCCAGTCCTCCGTGCGGTCCGCCGAGTGCGCGGAGAGGAGAACGTTGTCGAGCGTGTAGAGGGGGTGCTCGGGGGGCAGCGGCTCGGTCTCGACGACGTCCAGCGCCGCGCCGCGAATCCACTTCTCCCGCAACGCCTCCACCAGCGCGTCGTCATCCACGGCGCTGCCCCGGCCCAGGTTGATGAGCACGGCCGAGTCCTTCATTGCGCGCAACTGGGGCGCGCCAATCATGTGCCGCGTTTCCGGCGTCGAGGGCATGGCCAGCAGCACGTAGTCGGACGCCGCCAGCAGCTCCTGCAACTGGGGCGGCGCATAAATGCGTTCGGCGATGCCGTCGTCCTCCGCGGAGGCCGGGCGCCGCCGCAGGGCGATCACGCGCATGCCCATCGCTTTGGCCAGCCGCGCCGCTTCGCGTCCGATGGCGCCGTAGCCAATTACGCCGAACGTGGCGCCCCGCACCATGTCCACGGTCAGCCATTCCCAGTGGTGCGCCTGCTGGTTGCGCGTGAACGCCGGAATGTTCTTGGCGAAATGGAATACCGCGGCAATCGCGTATTCGCCCAGTGCTTCGGCGAAAACGCCGCGAGCGTTGGTGAGCGGCACCGGGCTGGCCAC
>CAYVPZ010000637.1:0-3314 GCA_964453955.1 uncultured Solibacteraceae bacterium
TTACTCCATGCACCATCGCCACACCACCACCGCCGTGGTCACCGGCAAGCCGCTCGATCTGGGTGGCTCGCGCGGCCGTCCGGAAGCCACCGGGCGCGGATGCCTGTTCGTCACCCTGCAGGCGCTGCGCCGCTTCGGTCTCCATCCGGCCAGCACGCGGGTGGTGATTCAGGGCTTCGGCAACGTGGGCGGCATGGCCGCGCGCCTGATGGCCGAGGCCGGGTTCCGCATCGTGTCGATCATCGAGTGGGACGGCGCCGTCTACAATTCGGGCGGTCTGGACATCGCCGCCCTGATGAAGCACCGCCACGATACCGGCTCCATCCTCGGCTTCGCGGAGGGCGAGGAAATCGACAGGGACGAGGCCATGTACCTCGATTGCGACGTGCTGCTGCCGGCGGCGAAGGAGAACGTCATCACCAGCCAGAACGCCGCCCGGCTGCACGCCAGGATTCTGTGCGAGGGCGCCAACGGCCCCACCACCCACGAAGCCGACCGCATCCTCGCCGACAAGGGCGTCTTCGTGATCCCCGACATTCTGGCCAACGCCGGCGGGGTCACCGTCTCCTATTTCGAATGGGTGCAGGACCGCCAGGGCTACTTCTGGAACGAGAAGCTGGTGAACGACCGTCTGGAAGAGATCATGGTGAACAGCTTTGGCGACATCGTCACCTACGCCGAAAAGCACACCGTGAACAACCGCATTGCCGCGTACATGGTGGCGCTGGACCGCGTGGCCTTCGCCATCCGCAAGCGCGGCCTCTATGCCTAGCCAACATTTATTAGCCGCCGATGAACGCCGATAAACGCAGATTGCAAACGAATATCTTATCGGCGTTCATCGGCGTTCATCGGCGGCCACGATTTCACGTGGGGCGGATTTGCGGCTCGCCGCCATGTGGAGCAGGCGTTTTCGCCTGCGTTCGGCCCTCGTTACGACTTCCGCCACGGGCTCCGAGGGCAGGTGACCTTGTCCAGTGACCCCTCCACGCCGCTCATGCGGCAATACCATGCCGTGAAGCAGCAGGCGCCGCAGGCCCTGCTCTTGTTCCGCCTCGGCGATTTCTACGAGCTCTTCTACGACGACGCCGTCACCGCGGCGCGCGAGCTGGAAATCACCCTCACCTCCCGCAACAAGGAAAAGGGCCAGGCCATCCCCATGTGCGGCGTGCCCTATCATGCCGCCGAAGGCTACATCGCGCGGCTCATCCAGAAGGGCTATCGCGTGGCCATCTGCGATCAGATGGAGCTGCCCAGCGCGGCGAAAAAACTGGTGCGCCGCGAGATCACCCGCGTGGTGACGCCCGGCACGGCCACCGAATCCACGCTGCTGCGCTCGCACGAAAACAACTATCTGGCGGCCATCGCATCCGCGGGAGCCCGCGCCGGCGTGGCCCACGTGGACATCTCCACCGGCGAGTTCCGTGCCACCGAAATGGACAGCGCCGACGTCGCCGCCGCGCTCGAAAACCTCAATGTCCGCGAGGTGCTGACACCCGAAAAGCTGGAAACGCCCGGCGCCCTGCCCGGCCTGCGCACCGCTCTCGAGGACTGGGTCTTCGGCTTCGATTACGGCGAGGCCGCCCTGCGCGATCACTTCCGCCTGCTCACGCTTGAAGGCTGCGGTCTGGCCGGCCACCCGCTGGCCGTGGCCGCCGCGGGCGCGGTCCTGCACTACCTCCGCGACACCCAGAAATCCGCGCTCGATCATCTGGAGCGCCCCACCTGGTACGACCGCGGCGAGACCATGGTGCTGGACGCCGCCACCGTCCGCAACCTCGAATTGCTGGAGCCGCTGTTCGTGGGCGAGAAGCACGAGGCCACGCTGATCAGCGTGCTGGATGAAACCTGCACCGGAATGGGCGGCCGTCTGCTGCGCCAGCGCCTGCTGCGGCCCTCGGTCGATCGCGACGAAATCGGCCAGCGTCTCGACGCCGTCGAAGAAGCCCTCGCCGCCACCATCGCGCGCGCGGAGATGCGCAAGGTGCTGACCGGCATTCTCGATCTCGAGCGGCTCACCGCGAAACTGACCCTGGGAACCGCCGGCCCGCGCGAGCTGCTGGCATTGGGGCGCTCGCTTGCCGCCGTGCCCTCGCTGGTCGCGCAAGCGGCCCAGTTGCAGAGCGTGCGCCTGGTGCATTTGAGGAACGCCACCGACGAAATCCCCGAATTGCGCGACCGCATCCTCACCGCCATCGCCGAAGAGCCGCCCGTCAACATCGCCGACGGCGGCGCCATTCGTGGCGGCTTCCACGCCGAGCTCGACCAGTTGCGCGACATCAGCCGCAACAGCAAACAGTACATCGCGCAAATCGAAGCGCGCGAGCGGGCGCGCACCGGCATCCAATCGCTGAAAGTCCGCTTCAACAACGTATTCGGATACTACATCGAGATCTCCAAAGCGAACCTGCACCTGGCCCCGCCGGACTACGAGCGCAAGCAGACGCTGGTCAACGCGGAGCGCTTCACCACGCCGGAGCTAAAGGAGCTGGAGAGCAAAATCCTCGACGCCGAGGACAAGATGCTCACGCTCGAACGCCAGATCTTCCAGGAGATTCGCGCCTGGGCGGCGTCGCTCTCGGGCCGCATCCGTTCGACCGCGGCCGCCGTCGCCGAAATCGACGTCACCCTCACTCTCGCCGAGATCGCCGCGCGAAACCGCTACGCCCGCCCCTCGTTCTCCGACGCCGATGAGGTGCGCATCGTCGCCGGCCGCCACCCGGTGATCGAGAAGCTGGCCGCGCGCGAGGCCGTCCGCTTCATCCCCAACGACCTCTACCTGAAATCGGAAACCGAGTTCATCGCCGTCATCACCGGGCCGAACATGGGCGGAAAATCCACCTACCTGCGCCAGGCCGCGCTCATCGCCATCCTCGCGCAGATGGGCTCGTTCGTTCCCGCCGAATCCGCCGTGCTGCCCATTGTCGACCGCGTGTTCACGCGCATCGGCGCCTCCGACAACCTCGCCCGAGGCCGCTCCACCTTCATGGTGGAAATGACCGAGACCGCGGCGATCCTGAACACCGCCACCGCGCGCAGCCTGATCGTGCTCGACGAGATCGGCCGCGGCACCTCCACCTACGACGGCCTCGCGCTGGCCTGGGCGGTGATCGAGCACATCCACCGGCGCATCCGCGCCAAAACGCTGTTCGCCACGCACTACCACGAGCTCACCGAACTGGCCGAGCAGCTCGATGGCGTGCGCAACCTGCACGTCTCGGTGAAGGAGGCCGGCGACCAGGTGATCTTCCTGCGCCGCGTGGAGCCGGGCCGCGCCGACCGCAGCTACGGCATCGAGGTGGCGCGCCTGGCCG
>CAYVPZ010000638.1:0-3314 GCA_964453955.1 uncultured Solibacteraceae bacterium
GCGAACAGCACGTCGGACATGTTGATGATGAGGCCGCGGGCGGTATCGCGCGTCTGCAGCACCAGGTTGAATTGATCGAGTAGCTGCTGGCGGAGTTGCGCCTGGTCCTGTTCGGCCTTTTGGCGAAGACGGTCCGCCTCCTCAGCCGACTGACGAGCCTTGTCGGCTTCGAGGGCGAGCTGCTGGCGCGCGGCATCGGCTTCGGCTTTGGCCTGTTCCGCCGCCGCCCTGGCCTGCTCCGCCGCGGCCCGCTGGCGATCGGCTTCCTGAGCGGCGGTCTGCGCCTGAGCTCTGGCCTGCTCGGCGGCCAGACGGTCCGCATCCGCTTGCGCGCGGCGCGCGGCCTGGTCACGGGCTTCCGCTTCCGCTTTCGCGCGCTGCTCCGCTTCGGCCTCGGCTCTCTCCTTCGCGGCCTTCTCGCGGGCCGCGGCCGCCTGCCGCTCCTGCTCCTGGCGCTCGGCAATCTGCCGGCGAACGGCGATCACGCGGGCGTCCTCGGCGCGCACGGCGGCCTCACGAGCCATGGTGATCACCGGCTTCTGGCCGGGCTTCTGTATCTGGTATCTTTCCGCCTGCTGCAGGGCCGCTGCGGCTTTCTGGTAGCTGTCCGGCGCATACTGGTCGGCGGCGGCCACCTTTGCGATCTGCAGCGCGTTTTCGGCTTCCAGCAGCTCGCGCGGCAGTTTCTTGCCCACGTCCACCGGTACGAAGCCGGGCGCACTCCCCTTCATCGTGTAAGCGCCGCGCGGGAGCAGCTCGTACTTGGCCTCGATCGCCTCGATGACGCCGCGGGTGTCCGGGCGGACCTCGTTCTCCATCACCACGACGTCACTGGGCTGGGTGACCGCGTAGTAAGGCTCGGCCGTGACAATCATGCCGAAGGTTTGTATATCGCTGGTTGTTTTGATGCTGCTCTCGGACCCCATGCCCCACTGGCTCAGGGTGAGCTCGCCGAGCGGGAGGGCGCGTCCATCGGGCGAAATGGCCCATAGAACGTAGGTCAGGTACTCCGGACCGAAGGTCTGCGGCGCCACCAGGTTACGGAGGGTGGCGGAAACGCGGATGTCACCTTTTTCGCTCTCCACCGTGGCGTCGCCCTTGCCCGCGGGCATGAGCGCCGTGCCTCTGAAATCGATCTTCGTGGACCCGCCGCGGTGGAGGTAGTTCACCGCCTGCGCCGTCCGCGCCACCACTTCCACCTTGAAGATGGCGCCCACGTCTTCCGCCTGTTCCGATGGCGGAGCCGGCGTGGAAGTGGGGTTGGGAGCCGGGCTGGGTGGTTCGTTCTGGCCAATGAGCAGGGCCGTGGCCACTGCTGTCGTCACTGCGAGGTGTTTGAACATATGGTCACCTGGGTTTAGACCCTTTCGACAGGATAACCGTTTCATGGTGAAGATGGGCGGAGGGTCCTGGACACGCGGCGGCCGGGGCGTCCTCACCTGGCCCCTCACAAACGCGGCTCGTCGCCGCGTGTCCTCCACAGGGATGCTGCCACGAGTGGGCTGCGGTTTGCAATTGGGGAAATCGCTTGTTTATTCGCTTGCCGCTTTCGTGTAATCTGTTACTTCCGCTCATCATGATCGGTACGCTTTCCCAGGATATTCGGTACGCGATGCGCGGTTTCGTCAGAAGCCCTGGGTTCGCCGTGGCCGCTTTGCTGGTGCTGGCGCTGGGCGCGGGCGCGAACACGGCGATTTTCAGCATTACCAATGCGGTCCTGCTTCGTCCGCTGCCATTTCGGGAGCCGGACCGGCTGGTGGCCATCTGGGAGAGCGCGAAGACCCTCGATCCGAAAACGATGATCTCTCCGCGCGATCTGGCGGCGTGGCGAAGCCGCAGCCAGAGTTTCGAATCCCTCGCCGGTTACCGTCCCTGGGAATATAACTGGACGGGCATCTCCGAGGCGCGAAAAGTCACCGGCGAAATTATCACGCTCGATTTTTTCGGCGCGCTGGGAGTTTCGCCGGCGCGCGGCCGGCTGTTTGACTCGCGGGACATGAATGGCCCCGCGGGCGTGGTCATTAGCGACAGCTTCTGGAAGACGCAACTGGGGGGCGCCGAAGACGTGCTGGGACGCAGCCTGATTCTGGACGGGACGCCGCACACCGTCATCGGCGTGATGCCGCCCCGGTTTCAGTTTCAGCCGGCGCGGGCCGCTCTCTGGACTCTGTTCACGCCCTCCTCCGAGTACTACCGCCTGTGCTCCCCGCTGATGCACGGCTTCGTGGTCTTCGGGCGGATGCACCCCGGCGTCACCGCCGAAGCGGCGCGCACCGACTTGTTGCGAATCCGGCGGGCGCTCGAGGAAACCGAGCCGGAGTTCATTACCGACGCCGGAGTCTCGGTGACCCCGTTGCAGGAAGACCTTGCCGCCTTCGGCAGCGCCACCGGACGCGCCGGGGATCTCGATCTCCGTCCCGCGCTGCTGACGCTGTTTGCCGCCGTGGTGTTCGTACTGCTGATCGCCTGCGCGAACGTGGCCAGCCTGATGCTAGGGCGGGCCGGCGAACGCCAGAAGGAGATTGCGCTGCGGGCCGCGCTGGGGTGCGGGCGCTGGCGGATGATGCGGCTCATGCTGACCGAAAGCCTGCTGTTGTCCACCGCGGGAACGGCGCTGGGAGCGGTCCTCGCCTGGGGCGGATTGTACTGGTTTCGGCAGGCCGCGCCATTTCCGCTCCCGGCCGGCGCGGACATCCGGCTGGATCTGCCGGTGCTGTTGTTCACCATATCGCTGGCGCTGGGAACCGGAATCGTCTTTGGATTCCTGCCGGCGCTCCAGGCGTCGCGGCTGGACCTGAGCGGCGTTCTGAAAGAAAGCGGGAGATCGTCCGCGGGTCTGCGCAGCCAGCGCACGCGCAGCCTTCTGGTGATCGCGGAGGTGGCGTTGTCGCTGATGCTGCTGGCCGCCGCCGTTCTGGTGATGGAAGGCTTTGTCCGCCTGCGGACCGCGCCGCTGGGTTTTCGAACGGACCACGTGGTCAGTATTGCGATGGACTTTCCCGAAAATGTCTATCCAAAACCCGAGCAACGCTTGGCGCTGCTGGATCGCATTCTGGATCGCCTGCGCGGACTGCCCGGCGTGGAACCCGCTTTTGTCTGCAGCGGGGCCCGCGAGATCCTGCTGGTGGAGAGCAGACCGATGCCAGGCTCGCCCTCCGCCTACGTGATGATCGACGGTGAGTTCATCACGCCGGCGTATTTTCGCATCCTCGGGGTTCCGTTACTGCGCGGCCGGTACCCGGATGAGCGGGATGGCGAGAACGGCGAGAAGGTGGTGGTAGTCAACCAGGAACTGGCCCGGCACTACTTCGGCG
>CAYVPZ010000639.1:0-3312 GCA_964453955.1 uncultured Solibacteraceae bacterium
TGCCTGCTGTTTGGACCGATGCCCGCCATCCGCGCCACCGCCGCCAATCCCGGCGCGGTCCTGAAAGCCACCGGCCGCGGCCTCACCGACACCCGTGAGCGTTTCGGCGCGCGCCGCGTGCTGGTGGTCGCCCAGGTGGCGCTCTCTCTGGTGCTTCTGGTGGGCGCGCTGCTGTTTGTTCGCAGCCTGCACAAGCTCCTGACGCTCGATGCCGGATTCGACGAGAACGGCGTGCTGGTCACCGAGGTCGATTTCTCGAGCTTGAAGTATCCGCCGCACCGCCGCTATGAAATGAGTCGCGAAATCCTGCGCCGCATTCGCTCGTTGCCCGGCGTGGAAGACGCCGCCGCCGCCGACATCGTACCCATCAGCGGCAACCTCTGGAACGATCTGTTCCAGTTCGTTGGCGCCCATCCCACTGGCAAATTCCTGTCCAATTTCAGCAGCGTTACTCCGGGCTACTTCCGCACGCTCAGTACTCGGCTGCTCGCCGGCCGCGACTTCAACGAAAGCGACACGCCGAATTCTCCCAAAGTCGCGGTGGTCAATGAATCGTTCGGCAAACGACTCCTGAACGGAGCCAATCCGATCGGCCGGGTGATTCGCATTGAAACCGGCCCCGGCGAGCCGGAGGCCTCGTACGAAGTGGTGGGCGTAACCAACGACGCGAAATACAAGCGTCTGAACGATCCGTTCAGCCCCACGGTATTCACGTCGCGTGCGCAGCAAGCAGACCCGGGTGACGGCATGGTCATTCTGACCCGCTCGCACCTGGCGCTCGCATCCCAGCTCGCCGCGATTAAGCGTGAAATGGCCGCCATCAGCCCCGCCATCGCCCTGAATTCCCACACGCTCCACTCGCAGATCGCCGATTCCCTTTTGCGCGAGCGCCTGATGGCCACGCTGTCCGGCTTTTTTGGATTCCTTGCCGCGGTGCTGGCGTCGGTGGGTCTGTACGGCGTAATGGCGTACATCGTCGCGCAGCGCCGCAACGAAATCGGCATTCGCATCGCGCTGGGCGCCGACCGCGCGCGCGTGTTGAAGCTGATCGGAAGCGAGTGCGGGAAGCTGCTGCTCGCCGGCCTGCTGCTGGGCGTCGGTTTCGCGGTGGCGGCATCCCAGGCCATCACCAAGCTGCTCTACGGCCTCAGCCCGAACGATCCGCTGACCATCGCCCTCTCGGTGCTGCTGCTGGCGCTGGTGGCCCTCCCGGCCAGCCTGATCCCGGCCATCCGCGCCGCGCGTCTCGACCCGATGCAGGCGCTCCGCCAGGAGTAGCGTCGAAGTGGGACGACGTGGGGCAGGCTCGTAGCCTGCGCGGGGCTCTCAGCCCCGCCCCCGCGTGCCATGGTAGGCTGAGCCGAACGGCAGGTTGCTGTTTCCAAACTATGACGCGAGCCCGCCAGACCAATTCGCCTCGCGAAGCGCTGCGCCGGTGCTTCCACGATTGTTTCCCCGCCGTGACGCCCACGCGAAGCGAACTGCGAGGAATCGCGCGCGGCCGCGCGGAGATCGCGAAGGGCAAGTACGTGACCCTCGGTCAGCTTCTCCATGCCGTGGACACTCGGGATCGCAAAGCGAGTCCCCGCGCGTGATCGGACAGCGGCCGCTGCCGTGATTGCCCCCTACTCCCACTCAATCGTGCCCGGCGGCTTGTGCGTCAGATCGTAGAACACCCCGCACACGCCCTCGATCTCCAGCACGCGCTTCGTCACCGCGCGCCGCAGCTCCTGGGGCATGATCACCACCTGCGCGGTCATGCCGTCCACCGAGTGAATCGGCCGCAGCACCACCGAGTCCGGCAGGTCCCCCGTCCCCAGCGGCAGCAGCACCACCGGCAGTTGCCACACTTCGCCGTCGAACCCGGATTCACGGGTCAGCGCGCGCACGGCCGCGTCCGCCCTGCGCAAACGCTCCAGCCGGTCCGGCGTGAGCAGCCCCTTGGTCACCCGCATCAGCGACATGGGCACGTGCGCGCCCAGCCGCCCGATCACCCGATTCACCTCCACCGACTGGTTCACCAGCTCCGTGGCCTTGTCCTCGGGAATTAGCTCCTCGAACGCCAGCACGCCGCGGTACGTCCGCGAATCGCCCTGCACGCCCACCGTGCGCACCGGCACCAGCCAGCAGCCGCCCTGATCCGCGATCCTGTGCTCTCCCGCGGAACACAGGCAGCGAATGGCCAGCCCCGGCCCGGGGAACGGATGCCGATTCAGGAACTCCCCGGCGATGCCCAGCTCGCGGCCGATCTCGCGCACCTCATCCTTGTAGAACGAGCTCAACGGCTCGACCACGCGACCCGCCGCGATGAGCTGCTGAATGCCCGCCACGCGGTTATGGTGCGTCTTGATGAGCTCGGCGTTTTTGGTGCCGCCCGATTCGATGGTGTCCGGATAAATGGTGCCCTGGCCCAGCACCCAGTTCGCGTCCAGAAAGTGCCCGGTGCGCAACACGCGATCCTGCACCGCCACGAATTCCTCGCCAATGGCCTTGCGCTTGTCCTCGGGTTCGGTGAGGCCGGCCAGCCGCTCCAGAAACGAGGCCGAGGCGTCCTCCACGCGGAACGCCGTCGCGCCCAGCTTCTCGAATAGCCCGCGAACGTACTCGGTTTCGCCTTCCCGCATCAGCCCCGTGTCCACGTATACGCCGTAGACGCGCTCGGGTCCCAGCGCCCGCAGGCACAGCTTGTAGGCAACCGTGGAATCCACCCCGCCGCTGACGAAGAAGAAGACGTTGCGATCGCCGGCCCGCTCGCGAATCTCCGCTTCGATAAACGGAATGCGGTTCTTCGGATCCCAGTCTTCCTGGCAGCCGCACATGCCGAAAACGAAGTTCGCCAGAATCTCGCGCCCGTGCCGCGTGTGCACCACTTCGGGATGAAACTGCACCGCGGCCACCGGCCGTTCCCGATGCGCCATCGCCGCGATGGCGCAGGTATCGGTGGAGGCCAGCACGTCGAAACCGTCCGGCGCCGCCTCCACGCGATCCCGGTGGCTCATCCACACCTGCGATTCGCCGCCGTTGACGCCCGCGAGCAGGCGATGCTCGCGCAGCGGCTTCAACCGCGCCAGCCCGTATTCGCCCTTGTCGCCCTTGCGCACCGCGCCGCCAAGCGCGTGCGCGATCAACTGCAGCCCGTAGCAGATGCCCAGCACGGCGGGCCCGGCGGTGAGAATGTCCGGATCGATGGAGGGGCTGCCGGCTTCGTAGACGCTGGCCGGACCGCCGGAGATGATCAGCCCCCGGCGCCCGCGCAGTTCCGCCGCGGGCGTTTCGCTGGGCCTCACCTCGGCGTAGACACCCAGGTCGCGA
>CAYVPZ010000640.1:0-3304 GCA_964453955.1 uncultured Solibacteraceae bacterium
CCACCCACAGCAGTTGGAACGCGTTTCTGGTGGGGCTGGCGGCCTCGGTGGGCGCAGGCATCTCCATAGGCTTTGCCGAGGCGCTCTCCGACGACGGATCGCTCACCGGCCGCGGCCGCCCGTGGATGCGCGGACTGGTGTGCGGGCTGATGACCTCGGCCGGCGGCATCGGCCACACGCTGCCGTTTTTGATTCCCAGTTTCCACGTGGCCTTCGCCACCGCCGTGTCGGTGGTAATTGTGGAACTGGCGGTGATAACGTGGATTCGCAAACGCTATATGGACACGCCGGTGTTCAGCGCGGCGCTGCAGGTGGGACTGGGCGGAGCGCTGGTATTCATTGCCGGCATTCTAATCGGCAGCTCGTAATGAGATTGATCGATCGTTCTTCGTGGGGCAGGATTGCATCCTGCGCGCGGCTTTGTAACCCGCGCTCTGCGGCGCCGATTAGAAATCGGCGCGCAGGTTGCAAACCTGCCCCACCTCCCGAACCGAACATCTGGCTGTTTTGCGCAGCGATTCTTGCGATGGTCTCGGCCCTATGTCTCCACGCGCAGACCGGTTGCGAAAACCTGCCCGCGGCCAGGCCCCAGGATATCAACGCGCTGGCGAACGCGGGCCTCGCGCTCTCGCATGCGAAGCAGTACGGTGCCGCGGCCATTTGCTACCACAAAGTGCTGGCCATCGACCCCAACATTCCACAGATCCACCTCAATCTCGGCCTCGCCGAGTTCAAGCGCGGGCATTTTCGGGAAGCCGTGGAGCCGTTCCAGACCGTGCTGAAACTCGACCCGAAGAACATGCAGGCGCGCACCCTGCTGGGTATGACCTTCTACGGCGAGCGCATGTTCAGGGACGCTGCCGCCAATCTCGAGATTGCCCTCGCCGCCGACCCGGAAAACCCACAGCTACACTACTATTTCGCGCAGAGCCTGTTGTCGGCGTCCGAGTACAAGCGTTCGTTGCCGGAATTCGAGTGGCTGCAGCGGCACGACCCCGATGCCGCCGCCACCCACGTGCTCATGGCCGAAGCGCTGGACGGTGTCGGCCGCCCCGACGACGCCATCCTCGAACTGAAGTCGGCCATCGCGAAGTCGCCGGCCGAGCCCAACGTGCATTTCGCCATCGGCTACATCTACTGGTCGCAGCAAAAAGACGATGAGGCCGAACGCGAGTTCCGTCTGGAGCTGGATCACGATCCCGGGAATGCGCAGGCGTGGGCCTGGCTGGCCGACGTCCTGATCCGCCGTAACGACTTCGAGAAGGCCAGGCCGCTGGTCGACAAGGCCCTCGCCCTCGACCCGGCGGTGCGCATCGCGCATCTGGATCTGGGAATTATCTTCGCGCAGGACAAGCAGTACGACCGCGCCATCGCGGCGTTCAAGGAAGCGATACGGCTGGACGATTCCAAAACCGACGCTCATTTCCGCCTGGCGCGGGTATACAGGGAGGCGGGCAAACCGGCCGAGGCCGCCGCCGAACTCGCTATCGTTCGTCAGTTGCGCGAGCAGAAGACCGAGGACAACCTGCAAAAGGTAACCGGCCATCCGCCCGAGCTGCCGCCCGATAAGTAGGTTGCGGCGCCGAGCCAGCCGTGGGGTATTTCAAGCCATTAACCCGCTCAGCGCAGGACCAGGACCTTGTGTTCGACCACCGGCTGATCCCGCTCGATATCATACCGATACGCCGGGGGCGGGGCCAGTTTTGATGGGAGGAGACCGGAATAGTCCGGTTGGCTGAGCGGGCGCGCGTCCGGCCGGGACGGCAGCTTCAAGTTGTTACACCGGGGGCCGTGACCGGCGCGCATGCATTTTCCCACGAAAATGCCACCCGCGAATTGAAAAACGACAACTGCCAGGACGATCAGTGTGGCTTTCATTCCGTCCCCCCTGGAGGATATGTACGTAGAGGCCCAACCCAAAATGCTTGAAATGGATTCTTCAAAAGAATTTCGTTTCCAGCAGATAAGAAGGTAGCGGGTGGCAAAGTTTCTCCAAGAAACGCACAGCACTGGTTGAAACGGCGCAGCGGTCCCCCCGGCTCTGCGCGTAGCCGAGGAGGTTAACGGCCGGGCGACGTTCCCGATGCGGGCTTTTGCGGTTGCAGACGAGGATCGTCCTGCTCATGGCAGCGGTAGCAGCTCCGGGGCGGATTGACCTGCTGGTGGCACACCAGGCACTCGGCCATACTCGGGAAGAGGGCGCCGGTCACCTTGTCGGTTTCAAGCAGGCCGTGATGGCATGCCCCGCAGGTCTGGTCTTTCAGGGCGAGATGCAGCGCGTGGTTGAAGTGCGCGATTGGCGGCGCGGGCGCCGGCCGCAGGTTCAGAATCGCCCGGCCATGGCAATCGAGGCAGGCGTCGGAGGAGAACGTCGCCTCCCCCACGGCTGGTGGCTGCGTGCTTTTGGGCGCCCCCGGATGGCAGCGCACGCACGCCAGCCGCATGGTCAGATGCGTCCGGTGCCCGAAATCGTATGGCTGCGCCAGAAGCGCGGTTGCCGCCGCCACAATCGGCGCAAGAGCATGAATGATCGGACGCAGTATATCGACGATGATAGCAATCACCGGCCAGCAATAAGCCTGAACCGTCAGGGCGAAAACTTCGTATTCTGGTTTGGAGGCCCCCGATGACCGAAACGAGCGTAATGCCCGCCCAGTCCACCATCGACCGCATCTTTGGGACGGTCATCGATCCGCAAACCTGGCGGAACTTTCTCTATCTGGTGCTCTCGTTCCCGCTCGGTCTGATCTACTTTGTTCCCGTGGTGGTGCTGCTCTCGGTGGGGGCCGGGCTGATGGTTGTTCTGGTTGGCATCCCCATCCTGATCCTGGCTTTCGCGCTGATCCGGGCCTTCGTGGCCGGGGAGCGGCTGCTGCTGCGCAAACTGCTCGACGCGGTTGTCCCGGACCCCGCGCCGGTGCGGCGTCCGGCGGCCCTGGTGAGCCGCATGATGTCGTATCTGGGCGATGCGCAGTTGTGGAAGGGCCTGGTCTATCTGCTCATGCACTTCGCTTTCGGGGTGGTCTCGTTTTCTCTGGTCATGGCGCTGATCCCGGCCAGCGTGGCGCTGCTGATGGCTCCCCTCACCTACACGCTGGTCCCCTACAACGTCATGATGACGCGCATCGACACCTTCGATCAGGCGGTGCTCTGCTGCTCCGCCGGGGCGATTATGGGGCTGCTCTCCCTGCACCTGCTCAACCTGTGGGCGGCCTTGTGGAAGCGCGTGGGCGTGGCCCTGTTGACGTAATTCGGTGACGCGATCGCGCGGGTTCCCGCGTTCCGCTACCGCCCGTGCCAAACA
>CAYVPZ010000641.1:0-3300 GCA_964453955.1 uncultured Solibacteraceae bacterium
GCAGTACTCGGTGCAGAAGTTGGTGTAGTTGATGTTGCGGTCGATGATGTAGCTGACCACGCCTTCCGGGTGCAGGCGGCGGCGAACCGCGTCGGCGGCCATGCCGATGCCGATGAGGTCGTCGCTCTGGAACAGGTCGATTGCTTCGTTTCGGGTCATCATACGGATATCTTCACGGCGGGCGCGGCGGACGGCAGTTCGCTCACCAGCGTCAGAAAGCGCCGCAAGCCCATCCGTTCATTGTCGCCGAAATCGAAGACCACGTTGCGGGTGAGGTAGTCGCGGACCAGATCGGCCGGCATTCCGCGCCTGCGGTGCTCCTGGTCCACGATGCGGTCGAGGCTGGCCATGCCGAACCGCACCGAGTCGATGAAGTCGGCCGCGTCGTACGAAGTTTCGGGCAGGCTGGGCCGCGCCGCCCAGACCGCGAAAACCATGGGCAGGCCGGTCATGCGTTTCCACTCGTCGCCCAGATCGAGCCAGCGCCAGCCGAGCGTGGCCGGTTCAATGGCCAGCGCCGGGTCGCCGATGATCAGTGCGGCGTCGGCCTTCGCCAGCATGGGCACGAGCTGCGGCGCATGAGGGAGCAGCACCGGCTCGGTGTCGTAGCGATGCGCCAGAATCACGCGCGCGAGTTGCACCGATGTCCGCGAGCTGGTGTCGGCCGCCAGCGTGCGAATGTCGCCGAACGGAACCTTCGAGATCAGCAGAATGCTGCGCACCGGCCCGTTCGACGCGATCCCGGCGCCGGGGATGATGGTGAGCCCCAGGCGCGCGGCCTCCACCACGGGCACAATGCCGATGTCAGCCCGCCCGTCCGCCAGCCGGTCGGCGCACTCGGAGGGGATGGCGAACGAGACGTCGTATATGTCGCGCTGGTCGCCGTGCAGCAGCCCCCAAACAAGCGGAACGGTATTTAGATAGCTGACGGCGCAGACCTTCGGTAGTGCGGATGAGAGCAAGAGATCATTCTAACAAGCATCTCAGGCCTGCTCGTCGAGCTGTTTGAGAGACTTTCCATCGACGGATTTCCGCGCGAGAAATCCGTGTGCACTCCCACCGTGTATAACGGCAGCAGCGGCAGATGGACTGGAGAACTCACTGTCCTTGCTGAAGGCCAGGAAACCGTTTTTCTCGACGAGCGTGCCATCGGCGATGAGTTGTTTGCGCTGGGCCACGTAGGGATAGTTTTCGGCAGACGAGCGCTGCTCCAGGACGGCCGCGGAGCCGTGGAATACGACAAAGCCGTTCGCGGTGCGCTGACCGCGGGCCTCGGCTCCTTTGATGCGGCAGTAAAGCACTCCACCGGGCTGAGGCTTCGTGGCAGGTTGGGCGATTGGCGCGAGAATGTCGGAGCCGAGGACAGGAAGTAGCTGTCGCATACGCGCCAGAAAAACCTCCATGTCCTCGCGGTCTGATTCTGAAAGTCTCGACCCACCAGCCTGATTCTGTTCAAGCGCGAACCTATTTACTTGAGCTGCTTCAGCGAGGACGCGGCTATCGAGATATCTCACATGAGCCTTAGTCAGATTTTCGTCCTTACTTACAAAGACGACGGCCGAGACCCAGAATTCCTTCGCCTTGTGTTGCTTCAGTCGATCACGAATGACCTCCGCCTCACCAATGTAGGCGCGTGGTGAATTGGTTAGAGGGCGCTGCCAATGAGGATATAGACGCCCGCCTTGTCGAGTTCTTCGCGTGCGAGCAGATCATCGAGTTCAGTACGGGGCGCGGCGACAGCCTTGACGGTCCAGTTAGAGATTTCGGCGGTGCGTAAGCTCTTCGCGTCTCCGCGTGGAAGGAAGAGTTTGATAGTTGCCCATGTCATGTCCTCCATGCATCACCCGGAGGCTCTCACGCAACCGCGAGTTGAGATTCTCCCGAAAGCGTCAGCAGTGTCCACAATTAGACCTCAGTCGGATATGCCAGTCAAGCCAGGCTCACGTCTGCCGTCGCCTGCAAATGCCGAAATCATCGGATATCAGCAAAAAGTCCAGGCGATTTTACAGAACACAGCGGCACTACTCCGGCATGCCGATGAAAGTGCGGGAGGTCGTGCGGCTTCTTAAGAAGGAAGGCTGGGTCGAGGTGCGGTGGAGGGGCAGCCATCGCCACTTCCGGCAACCGACCCGCCCGCAGGTCATCACGGTGCCGGGCAACGACGGCAGGGAACTCCCTCTTGGGACGCTTCACGATATACTCAGTAAGGCAGGTTTGAAATGAGCGCCAGAAGATATGCGGTCGTGATCGAGCGCACCAGCACCGGCTACTCCGCGTACTCGCCCGATGTGCACGGGTGTTGCGCCGTGGGCGACACCGAAGAAGAGACACGGCGGAATTTCCAGGACGCGCTGGCTGCGCACTTCGAGGTCAGGCGCGAGGTTGGGGAGCCGATTCCCGAGCCGAGTTCTTCAGTCGATTATGTCGAAGTAGCCGCCTGACCACTCTCAGTCACCGGTTTAAGCGCGCCGCCCGATCCAGCGAATAAGCCCTTCCAAATCAGCGATTCACGAGCCATTCTGCAAGCCCGGGAGCGCTCTCCGAACCCTGTCCCGCCGTCCCCGCCCTCTATAATCGCCTCAGCCGCGCCCGCGGCGCCCCAATTAACCCTTATGAGCGAAGTCATCAACAAACTGCAGCCGGACCGCACCATCTACCTCAACGGCTTCGACGGCTACGGCGCGGCGGCGGCCCTTCATCATGCCAGCCCCACCGGCTTTGAGGTCACCGGCGTCTTCCGCGATCAGGCCGATTTTGCCGTGCTCCTCATCTGGGACGCCGACAATTCCTTCGAACACTACTCCATGCGATACCTGCCGGATTTCGACTTCACCCGCATGGTGCTCACTTTCGACCTTTATTACCAGGGCCTGCAGCCCATCGAATCGCCCAAATACAACTGGATCGACTGGGCCACGCTCGATTGCATCAGCTCCACCGGCCAGGCGCAATACGCAAACCTGTTCGACAACGCCATGCTGGTGGGGGGCACGTACACGCCCGCCTCCGGCGTTTTCCACGTTCAGGCCGGGCCCGACGGCCCTCAGTCCTATGACCGGCTCACGCTGTGGCTGCAGAATCTGGCCTTCGATTATATTGTTCCGGTCGCCCCCAGCGGCACGGTGGCGACGGTGGAATATCAGTTTTTCGCGGCCGGAACCAGGACCACCCACTCCATCACCATCAACGGGCGCGTGTACTCCCACAACGAAACGAACCCAAATGGAGAGTCCAGCGCGGACCAGGCTGCGGCGCTGGTGGCGGCCATTAATGCGGGCACCGGCGACCCCCAGGTGATTG
>CAYVPZ010000642.1:0-3299 GCA_964453955.1 uncultured Solibacteraceae bacterium
GTATTCCAGATACTGGGCGGTGATGGAGGCGATGGGTATGTCGTAGATGTTGATCTCCTGCTTGCGGATCAGGTCGAGCAACAGATCGAGCGGCCCATCGTACTGCGCAATGTGAATGTCCAGCGGCGAAGGCACTTCTCCTAATTCTGGCACAGCCAGAGACCTCGGAATCTGCAATCGGCCGTGCCGGAAGTTCTTACGAAACTCTGACAAGACTGTTGGCGCTTACGTGAAACAGTGAGGGTAGCATGGAGCATCCGAGAATCATTCAGGGCGGGATGGGCGCCGGGGTCTCCAACTGGCGGCTGGCGCGCGCCGTTTCCGAGACCGGGCAACTGGGTGTCGTCTCGGGAACCGCACTCGATCAGATTCTCGCCAGGCGCCTGCAGGATGGCGATCCGGGAGGCCACATGCGCCGCGGCCTCGATCGTTTTCCCTTTCCGGCCATGGCCGAACGCATATGGAACGCGTACTATATCGCGGGCGGCCGCGAGGGTCGCCAGCCCTACCGAAAACTGGCCATGCACCAGAGGGATGATTCGCGTGAGCTGCGGGAGCTGTGCATCGCCGCCAATTTCGTGGAGGTGTTTCTGGCCCGCGAAGGCCACGACAATCCGGTCGGCATTAACTACCTCGAGAAAGTGCAGATACCGCACCTCCCGTCGCTCTACGGCGCGATGTTGGCTGGCGTACGCTATGTTTTGATGGGCGCGGGCATTCCGCTGAAGATTCCCGGAGTGCTGGATTCTCTGGCCCGGCACGAGCGCTCCACTTACAACCTGCCGGTGACCGGCGCGCTGCCCGGCGATGACACGCTGATGGAGTTCGATCCGCGCGAGTTCATGGAGGGCGACCTGGAGCCGCTGACGCGGCCGAACTTTCTGGCCATCATCGCCTCCAACGCGCTGGCAGCCACCATGCTGAAGCGGGCCAACGGCCGGGTGGACGGGTTTGTCATCGAAGGGCACATTGCCGGAGGGCATAACGCGCCGCCTCGCGGGAAGGGCCAGCTCAGCGGCGCTGGCGAGCCGGTATACGGCGAGCGCGATCGTGTCGATCTGGAAGCCATTCGGGAACTGGGCGTGCCGTTCTGGCTGGCGGGCGGTTATGGATCGCCCGAGAAACTGCGGGAAGCGCTGGCGGCGGGCGCGGCGGGCATCCAGGTGGGCACCGCTTTCGCCTACTGCGCGGAGTCGGGCTTACGCGACGACTTCAAGGCGGCGATTCTCCAGAAGGCCGGCAGGGGTGAGGCGCGCGTGTTCACCGATCCGCTGGCTTCTCCCACGGGTTTTCCCTTCAAGGTGGTGCAACTGGAGGGGTCGCTGTCGGACGAGGACGAATACGCCGCCCGGCCGCGCATTTGCGATCTGGGTTATCTGCGAGAGGCCTTTCGGACCCCCGAAGGCGGCCTGGATTACCGCTGCGCCGCCGAGCCCGTGCCGTTGTACGTCGCCAAGGGCGGGCGCGAGGAGCATACCACCGGGCGCAAGTGCCTCTGCAATTCGCTGCTGGCGGACATCGGCCTGCCGCAACTGCGCAACGGCAGGCGCGAGGAAGGCGGCCTGGTCACGTCCGGCGACGACTTGCCAAAGGTGGCCGGGTTCATGCCGGACAGCGATACCGCCTACTGCGCCCGCGACGTGGTGTCGGGTCTGATGGCCTCCAGCGTCGCTTCCCGCGTGTAGGGTACCAGGGGTACCAATTTGGGTTGCGGGTTTTCCCCCATATCTCGCGATGAAACACAGCGATTCGTGTGGGGCAATACACTCAAACCTGTCCAGACTGTTGCGATTCTCCGCAAATCACGTGGCACGAAGGTTGGCCAGCAACGTGCTAGTTGCGTGGTATCTCGAAAGTGTTCGGGCCCGAAACGACTGGGTTAGAGAGAAAACAGGGTCGGGAGGGCACTTTGGAGTTGTACCGGCAGGAGTAATCATCGATGTCACGAGCACTAACCCTCGACCCGACCAGGACAGGACGCGACGCGGACGGTCTCAAGAGCAATCTGCAGCGTCTGGTGGTGGGACAGGATGAGGCGGTGGAGCAGATTGTCAGCGTCTATCAGACGCATCTGGCCGGCATGAACGCTCCGGGGCGGCCGGTGGGGAGCTTCCTTTTTCTGGGCCCGACGGGCTCCGGCAAGACGCGCATTGTGGAGGCCACGGCCGAAGCCCTTGTGCGCAACCCGCGCGCGGTGATCAAGATCGATTGCGGGGAGTTTCAGCACAGCCACGAGATCGCCAAGCTGATCGGCTCGCCCCCGGGCTACCTCGGGCATCGCGAGACCCACGCCCTGTTGAGCCAGGAAGCGCTCAACGAGCACCACACCGAGCAGGTGAAGCTGAGTTTCGTGCTGTTCGACGAGGTGGAAAAGGCCAGCGATGCGCTGTGGAACCTGCTGCTGGGCATTCTGGACAAGGCCACCCTCACCCTGGGCGATAATCGCCGGGTGGATTTCTCGAGCTGCATGGTGTTCCTGACGGGCAATCTGGGCGCGCAGGAGATGAGCGCACTGATGAATCCGCGGCTGGGATTCGGCGCCATGGCCAACGCGCAGGCCATCGCCAATGGCACCGTGGACGATGGCAAGCTGGACGGCAAACTAAAGCGTACGGCGGTGGAAGCGGCGCGGCGCAAGTTCACGCCGGAGTTTATGAACCGCCTCGACAAGATTGTCACCTTCAGGCCCCTGGGTACGGAAGAGCTGAAGAAGATTGTAGACATCGAATTGAATATGGTGCAGCAGCGGGTCCTCCGCGGCAACGGCGAAAAGGCATTCATCTTCAAGGTGACCGATAACGGCAAGAAGCACCTGCTGAACGAAGGAACGGACTTGAAGTATGGGGCGAGGCACCTGAAGCGGGCGATCGAACGGCTGGTGGTGCAGCCCATGTCCAACCTGATTGCCACCGATCAGGTGCGCGGCGGCGACGCGCTGTGCATCGATTATGACGACGGTGCGCCGGCCATGACCTTCGCCCGCGAAGCCGAAGGGCTGTCGCATCGGTACATGGCCGAGATTACCGGAAATGTGTGGATTCCGCCGATCACCGCGGCGGCCACCGTCAGCGCGTTCGGGCCGCCGGAGCCGCGCCCGGCGCGCTCGCGGAAAGCATGAGTTGGATGCAGTTGAAGAAGGGCCGGAACGACCCCTGAATACTCCCGGCCGTGCAGGGGCAGACACATAATCTGCCCCTTTTCCTTTGCCTGACTGAGTTCCTGACCCCATGGCGCCGCAGGCTCGCGGCCGGGCCTGGGCCGCGATGGCCAGCAGGGTCAACCGCTCAGTCACCGTCGCG
>CAYVPZ010000643.1:0-3292 GCA_964453955.1 uncultured Solibacteraceae bacterium
GAGCCAAAGCCCATCTGGTGGCCCCTCTCGATCTGCGCCTGTTTGGCGGATCGGTCCTCACCGCCGATATCGCCGTCCCCCGCGCGCGCACCAGCGAGCAGATGGCCGAGGGCATTCCGGTGACTTACGTGCCCGCGCGCAACACCGTTTTTCTGTCGCTCGCGCTGGCCTGGGCGGAGGTGCTGCTGGCCGAGAGTATTTTCATCGGCGTGAACGCCATCGATTATTCCGGTTATCCCGACTGCCGGCCGGAGTTCATCGCGGCGTTCGAACGCATGGCCAACCTGGCGACGAAGGCCGGCGTGGAGGGCGCCACCACCCTTCGCATTCGCACGCCGCTCATCCAGCGCAGCAAGGTCGGGATTATTCGACTGGGGCGCGAACTGGGCGTGGATTTCAGCCTCACGCACAGTTGCTACGATCCGGATCCGCGGGGCCGCGCCTGTGGCGAATGCGATTCGTGCCTGCTGCGGCGCCGTGGATTCGCCGAGGCGGGCCTCGCCGACCCCACCGTCTACCAGCCGTGAAGATATCCGAGATCTTCTACTCCGTGCAGGGCGAGGGCATGCTCACCGGCGCCCCCAGCGTGTTCGTGCGCACGTCCGGCTGCAACCTGCGCTGCACGTGGTGCGACACGCCATATACATCGTGGGCGCCCGAGGGCATGGCCATGGACCTCGCCCACATCGTCGCCGAAGTGCTGCGTCATCCGGCGGCCCACGCGGTGGTAACCGGTGGCGAGCCGATGATCCAGCCGGCCATCGTCGAGCTGACCGAGTTGCTGCACGGCGCGGGCCTGCACATTACCATCGAAACCGCAGGCACGGTGTGGGCGCCCGTGACCTGCGATCTGATGAGCATCAGCCCGAAGCTGGCCAACTCCACGCCGCGCGAGCGTGAAGGGGGCCGCTGGGCCGCAATGCACGAGCGGCTTCGCCAGCAGCCGGACATCGTGCACCGGCTCATGGCCGAATATGCGTACCAGCTCAAGTTCGTAATTGCCGCGCCGGCGGATATGGAGGAAGTGGAGCGCGTGATTGACCGCGTCGATGCCGACCGCTCGCGCGTGGTGCTGATGCCCGAGGGCACGGACACGGCCACATTGAGCGAACGCGGGCGCTGGCTTGTGGAGATCTGCAAGCAGCGCGGCTATCGCTTCAGCCCGCGGCTGCACGTGATGCTGTGGGGAAACCGGCGGGGCGTGTAATGGAACACAAGCCCGCCGCGATTCGTTAATTAAGATAGCGATGGATCCGCAAACCTTGCACCTGCTGTGCGACCCGGAGACGCGCGTTCCTCTGGAGCTGGCCGGCGATAGTCTGAAAAACCCGGAATCCGGACGGTGTTACCCGATCCGCGATGGGATTCCCGTGTTTCTGGGGGAAGTGTCCGGGCTGAACCGGAAATACCAGACCATGTACGACCGCCTGGCGCCCGGCTACGACATCGCCGAGCGCCTCTATTATTGGATTTCGCGCAAGCCGAATCACCGTCCGGAATACGTTCGCGAACTGGAGATCGCGGCCGGCGCGCGCGTCCTCGAAGTTTCGGTGGGAACCGGCGCCAACCTGTCCCTGCTTCGGAAGGATATCGACTTCTTCGGTTTGGACCTGTCCTGGGGCATGCTGAGCAAATGCCGCCGCAACCTTGAGCGCTGGCGGCGCAGCGCGCAACTGTTCCAGGGCGAAGCCGAGTGGCTTCCCTTCCGCGATGCCGCCTTCGACTGCGTTTTTCACGTCGGCGGCGTCAACTACTTCAATGACAAGGCGCGCGCCATCGCCGAGCTGATCCGTGTCGCGAAAGCGGGAACGAAGATCGCGATCGTGGACGAAACGGAGAAGTACGTCCGCGAGGGGTATCAGAAGAATCCACTCACGCGATCGTACTATGAGGGTCAGGAGAAGGCGGCCTTCTGCCCGATCGGCCTCGTTCCCGCTGAAATGGGCGAGATCGAGGCGCGGCAGATTGCCGAAGGGAAGATGTACTGCCTGACGTTCCGCAAGCCCTGACCGCTCACGCCAGCAGCACCACCTTGCCCGCGTCGTGTCCGTCGCCTTGCAGCATGTCGAACGCCGACTGGATCTGGCCCAGCGGCCGGGTGTGCGTCACGATGGGGGCGAAGAGTTGGGGGCGCTCGGCGAGCAGGCGCAGCGCGGCCTCCGAATCGTGGTTCGAGCGGCGCACCGGGAAGAACGCCAGCTCCTTTCTGCGCAGCATGTGGTACTCGATGGGCAGGCGCACTTCGGACGGGATGCCGGTGATGACGATGCGTCCGGCATTGCGCGCGGCGTGCATGCATTGATTCACCGTGTCGTCTTTGGTGGCGCAGTCGATGGCCACATCCACGCCGCGGCGGCCGGTGTCCTCGATAACCGCGCCAACCGGGTCTGCCTGGCGCGGGTCGATGGCCACGTCCGCGCCAACCGCCAGCGCCAGTTCACGCCGATGCGCCAGCGGCTCCACAGCCCACACCCGGCGAATACCGGAAAGCTTCAGGACGGCGATGGTCAGCAGCCCGATGGGTCCGGCGCCCATCACCAGCGCGGTCTCACCCAACTCCGGCCGCGCGAACGCCATGGAGTGCAACACCACGGCCAGGGGCTCATGCAGGGTCCCCACATTGGCGCCCACCGAAGGCGGCAGCGGCAGCACGTTGGCGGCTGGCAGATTCACCGCCTCGCGGAAGAATCCGGGGTCGGAAGTCGAGCTCAGAAAGCGCAGCTCCGCGCAAACGTTGTGGTGCCCACTCCGGCAGAACTCACAGTGGTAGCAGTATATGGCCGGCTCCAGCGCCACGGTGTCACCCCGCTCCCAGCCGCCGGCTCCAGCGCCCGAACGAAGAACCGTCCCCACCGGTTCGTGCCCAAGGACCATCGGATACACCGCCGGCATGTCGCCGATGGCGCCCTCGGCGAAATTGTGCAGGTCCGATCCGCAAATGCCAATGGCTTTCACGGCCACCTGAATCTCGCCCGGGGCGGGATCCGCCAGCGGCGCTTCCCGCACTTGAAACACGCGTGGACCGATCAATTCCGCAATCGTCATGGCATCACACGTTGTAAGTCTCGGATGCGACCCGGCCCCCGTGTCCGGTCCAGTTCGTGTGGAAAAACTGGCCGCGCGGCTTGTCGATGCGCTCGTAAGTATGCGCGCCGAAGTAGTCTCGCTGGGCCTGCAGAAGGTTGGCGGGCAGACGCGCGGTGCGGAATCCGTCGAAAAAGGCGAGCGCGGTGGAGAGGGCGGGGGTGGGCACGCCGCACTCGATGGCCCGGATAATCGCGCGCCGCCAGGC
>CAYVPZ010000644.1:0-3289 GCA_964453955.1 uncultured Solibacteraceae bacterium
CGCCGCCGCGGCGCCGTACATCATGTTGATGGCGGCCACCTCGCTCTCCGCCTGCAGGAAGACCCCTCCCACCCGAGGCAGGTACAGCGCCGCAGCCTCCGCGATCTCGCTCGAAGGCGTAATCGGATAACCGTAGAACGCGCGGCAACCGGCCAGAATCGCGCTATAGGCGATGGCCTCATTTCCCTTCATTAACTGGCGCGCCATGTTATGCCGCCTCCGTCTTGCTCTGCGCGGCTTTCGCCACCACCGCGCGGAGCACGCGAATGCCCCCCGGCTCTGGGCAAACGTAATAGCAGATGCCGCATCCGGTGCAGCCGTGGCCAGTGTACGTGCTGGTGTGATATCCGAACCGGTTCAGCGAGGGGGACAGCAGCAGCACCTTCGGCGGGCACGCCGCGACGCACAACGCGCAGCCCTTGCACTCGTCGCCGTTTAACTCCACCCGGCCGCGATCTCCGTTTGTTCCAGCCATGATTGCCTCCCCTGGTTTGTCACGCCAGCACGGGACACTTCAGACCCGCTCGAGCGGGCTCCAGATAGTGGGCCCGGCACGCAAAGTCGTACAACGCATCGCGGAACTTTGGCTCCGCGATGGCGATCAGCGCTTCGGCGCGCTGGCGCAGCGTTTTGCCATGTAGGTATGCAATCCCGTATTCGGTTACGACATAGTGCACGTCGGCCCGTGACGTAACCACGCTGGCCCCGGGATCGAGCACCGGCGCGATGCGGGAGACAGAACCGTCCTTCGCGGTGGCGGGCATGGCGATGATCGGCCTGCCGCCTTTGGACCGCGCAGCCCCGCGTATAAAGTCTACCTGACCGCCGAACCCGCTGTAAGTACGGGTGCCGATGGAATCCGCGCAGACCTGCCCGGTGAGGTCCACCTGCAGCGCGGAATTGATGGCCACCATGCTGTCATTCTGGGCGATCACGAACGGATCGTTGGTGTAGCGGATGGGATGAAACTCGAACAGCGGATTGTCGTGAATGTAGTCGAAGGTGCGCCGTGTGGCGATGACGAACCCGGCCACCAGCTTGCCCCGGTGCAGCGTTTTGCGCCGGCCGTTGATCACGCCGGCCTCGATCAGCGGGATGACGCCGTCTGAGAACATCTCGGTGTGGATGCCGAGGTCCTTGTGGTGGTCGAGACAGGAGAGCACGGCGTCGGGTATCCCGCCGATGCCGGTCTGCAGCGTGGCGCCGTCGGGGATCAGCGAGGCCACGTGGGCCGCAATGCGGTGATGAACCTCGCTGGGGGCCGCACTCGGAACCTCGCGCAGCGGATGGTCGTTTTCGACGACGGCCGATACCTCGCTGACATGCAGGAAGGCGTCCCCGTGGGTGCGGGGCACGTGCCGGTTCACCTCGGCGATGACGCGGCGGCCACAGCGGCACGCCGTCAGCGTGCAGTCCACGCCCGTTCCCAGGCTCATGAAACCGTGCTCGTCGGGCGGGCTCACCGACAAAAGCACCACGTCGAGCGGGATCGCGCCGGAAATCAGCAGATCCTCAATCTCGCTGAGGAAGATGGGAGTGTAATCGGCGCGGCCTTCCTGGACCGCCCCGCGGACGTTCGCGCCCGTGAACAGGGAATTCACGCGGAAGTGGCCTTCGTATTCGGGGCGGACATAGTCGGCGTCGCCGAAAGTCAGCATCTGGACAATCTGCACGTCCCGCAGCTCCGGCCCCCGGCGGAGCAGCGCCCCCACCAGACTGTCCGGCACCGAGCAGTTGGGCTGGATCCAGATGCTGTTGCCGGATCGAACCACGGAGAGGGCTTCGTCGGCAGTGGTTCGTTTGCAATCGTATTCGTCGTGCCAGCGCATCGGTTCCCTTAAAGACCCACTTGCACGTGGGTGACCGTGCGATAAGTTTGTCGAATACTCCGATAAGCATGTATACTATTGAAAACATGTTGATCTGGCGATTCCCTGCAACCATCGCTGAGGGAAACTGCGCAGTCATGGGTGAGGTCGCGCTCGGACGGGTCCGGAAGTATCCCGCCGCTGATGCGCGGGGGTATTGACAGAGATGAGTACTAGAAGTACTATTTGATGGTCAACCGGATTCGGGAATTTGCGAATCGCGGGTGCGCGGCTGAAGGGCAGCCGGGTCCGCGGCTCAGATGGCCTTGAATACCTCATTTGCCGGTCTCCGGGTTCCTCCCACCTCCGCCGGAGACCGGTTCCTCAAATGGTACGGCAGCGCCCCTCATTTCGGCCCGATTGCCCCACCTGTCTGTTATACTGCGGGCAGTAAGCGCTATGTCTGACCTCCGTCTCGGAGATGTAATTGACGATTTCTGCGTCAAGTGCAAGCGGCTGACCAACCATGCGATCGTCTCCATCGTCGACGATCAGGCCGCGAAAGTCCGCTGCCGCACCTGTTATCACGACCACGATTACCGGCATGAACAGCCGCCGCCTTCGAAGAAGGACCTGAAAAAGCAGGAACTGTTCGCTCAGGTGCTCGCCGGCGTGGCCCCCGAAACCGCGCCCGCGGAAGAACCCGCCGACAAAAAGAAACCCCGCGCCCGCAAGGCCACGAGGTAGCTGGTTTCATGAAAGTCAGCGTCATCGGAACCGGCTATGTCGGCCTGACCACGGGGGTGTGTCTGGCGTGGCTCGGCCACGAGGTGACCTGCGTCGACACCGACGAATCGAAGGTGGAATCGCTCGAACGCGGTATTCCAACCATCTATGAACCGTTCCTCGAACAGTTCATGGCCGAGGCTCGCGAGCGCATCCGGTTTACCACCGGCTATGCGGGTGCGATTCCCGGGTCCAAGGTGATCTTCATCGCGGTAGGCACGCCGCCGGGGCCGGGCGGCACGCCGGATTTGCAGTATCTGCAGGCCGCGGCAAAGGCCATTGGTCAGCACTTCGAGGGCGAGCACGCGGTGGTGGTGAACAAATCCACGGTGCCCATTGGCAGCGGGAACTGGGTGGGCGCGCTACTGCGCGAGTCGTACGAGGAGACCCACGGGCGAGCGGCGAACGGACAGTTCTCGGTGGCTTCCAACCCCGAATTCCTGCGCGAAGGGACGGCCATCCACGACACGCTGTACGCGGACCGCGTGGTGGTGGGCTCCGACGACAGCCGTTCGCTGGAGGTCTTGTACACGTTGTACCGGCCCATTCTCGATCAGACGTTCGTGCCTCCGGTGTATCTGCCCCGTCCCGAGGATCTGGGCGCGGTGCCTCTGGTTTCCGCCGATCTGGCCTCGGCCGAGCTAATTAAGTATGCGGCGAACGCGTTTCTGGCGCTGAAGATCAGCTACATCAAC
>CAYVPZ010000645.1:0-3270 GCA_964453955.1 uncultured Solibacteraceae bacterium
GCAGGGTGCGCCGCGCCCAGGCCAGATGGTTGGTCACCGAGGTTTCCGGGATAACGTGCCGCGCGGCCAGTTCGGCGTAGGAGGGGCGTTCGCCATCCGCGAGATCATACGCTTCGAGAATGAGGAGTTGGAGTTGCTTGCCGCTGGCGTCGCAGTACGCACGCAGGTCGTCGAGAGCGAGGGAAAACAACTGCCGCTGCCACTCGCGTTCGAAGGCCTGCTCCGGCGATTCGCTGGCGACCGCCTGTTCTCCGAGGGGTTCGAACTGGAAGTCGCCGCCGCGCTTTTGCCGGTTCGCCGCGGCATATTCGCTCGCAGCGAAGCGTTCGACGGCCATGCGGAGATAAGTCCGAAACGAGGCCCGGGCCGGATCGAAGTGCGCGACAAGATCGCGCTGGAGCGCGGCGGCAAAGAAAGCCTGGGTTAAGTCTTTGGCGTCTTCGTTGTCTTTGCGGAATTTGAGGCGGATGAATCGATAGACGGGTTTCCAATAGAGCGCGATGACCCGGTCGATCGCATCGCACGGCAAACCGGCGGCGGCGGCTTCCAGCAGCGAGAGCTGAGTGGATGGGAAACGATCATCAGGTCCGCCGATGGCGGTATCGGAGTCCACAGGTTATGCTCGCACCTGGCGCCGGCGGCCCAGAAGCGCGACACCAAGCAACACCGCCGCCAGCAGCAGATACAGCGCGGCGTATGGCAGTGTCCAGACGCCGTTCGCGGAGCCCGTAAAATCGAGGCCGCGGATATGGTTCAGCGGACCCGTGTACCACAGCGCCGTGAACAAGGCTTCGAAGGCGCGGCTCGACCGTGTCCAGACTCCCAGCGACAGCGCCAGCGTGGGTATGAACACCGCTCCCGCTGCCCACGCCATCACGCCCGCGGCGTCACCCGTAAGCGCCAGGCGGAGCCCTGCCCCCGCGCCGGCCAGCGCCGTCACCGCCACACCCGCCATCCAGCATGCCGGGAACTGCCGCGTCAGGTTGCGGGCGGAACTGAAGACCACCGGCCCCGTGGCGTACCGTATCTCGCGAACCCCCATGGCCGACCACGCCAGCAACGGCCAGATCCACGACACCGCCAGCAGTGGCCCTCGCGCCACGTTCAGGGGCGCGGCGCACTGCGCCACCAATAGCCCCAGCGCCACCGCGTACCACCACCACCGATAGCCCTGCAACGCCAGACGCAGCTCGGCCGTGAACAGCGGGAGGAAGGCAGGTGGCCTGGCGTGCGCCGCCAGCGGCGTCAGATGAACGTCGGCACTTACCACGCGATGTGCCGGCGTCTCGCCGACAGAAGCCGGCGCGCGCCGCGCCCTGCGCACCCGTGAGCTGCCGAAGCGATCGAAGGCGGCCGCGGCCACCAGCACCAGCGCGAACGCGACGGCGATCCACCCCACGCGAAGCAGCACTCCATCCGCCGTCCACTGCACGCCTTCCCAGCGGAGCCCGCGCGCCACCTGGATGGGGTCGGTGGTGGCGCGCAGCGAGAAGTTGTCGACATACCCGGGAATGGCCGCGCGCGCGGCGGGGACAATGCTATCCACCACGGTGACGATCCCCAGCGGATCGAACCAATTCAATCCGGCCGCCACCGGGACCGCCAGCCCCGCGGACCAGGTAAAAAACCAGATCACATTACCCGCCCCGCTGCGCAGCACCGGAACGGTCTCGAAGATCAGGGCCAGCGCGCCGGTGAGGGCCATCATCGGCAGCGACAGCAGCAGGAACGGAGACAGCAGCGCCCACGGATTGAATCGCGCCTCTCCCACGGTGGCGAACATGACGCCGGCCGCGACCGCCAGAATCGCCACCTGCACCACCAAAACGGCGGTGTTGCTGAACCACTTGCCCAGCAGGTAGGAGAGTTTGGTGAGCGGCGTCGCGGCCAGGATCTGTCCCACGCCAGTGGCCCGGTCGCGATCCACCGCGCTCTTCACCATGTAGAAGCCGGCCAGGGAGACAAAGCATCCGGCCACCAGCGCCACCATGGTGCCAATCCAGCCGGACGTATATACGCCGCGGTGCTCGCTGACGCGCATGGAGATCAGGCCGGAGCCGGCGGCGTAGCCCAGCCAGACCGCGAACAGCATGGTGGCGAGGAAGCTGTAGCGCCGCAACCGTTCGAGGAAATCGGCGCGGGCAATGTGGTACATCGCGCGAAACGGGTTCACGCCGGCGCCTCCGGCCCCCGATCCACTGCCAGCGCGTGCAGGTACGCGTCTTCGAGCGTCGGCTCCAGTTGCCGGGCTGCGGGCGCCGGCGCACATTCCGCGATGACCCGTGCATGCACGCCGTCGGCGCGATGCGCCGTGCTGCTCACCAGATGGAACTGGCGCAGCGCCGCGAGCTCGCCGCTCGGAACCACAACTTCCCACACGCGGCCCTCCACGCTCCCCAGCAGTGCTTCCGGGGCCTGGCACGTCACCAGCCGCCCGGCGCGAATCACCGCGATTTGGGTGGCCACCGCTTCGATGTCCGAGACGATGTGCGTGGAGAGAATTACAATGCGCTCGCCGGAGAGTTCCGACAGCAGGTTGCGGAAGCGCAGGCGCTCTTCGGGATCGAGGCCGGCGGTGGGTTCGTCCACGATGAGCAATTGCGGGTCGTTCAACAACGCCTGGGCGATGCCGATGCGCTGGCGCATTCCGCCCGAGTACCCGCCCAGCGGCCGGCGCGCCGCCTCGGTGAGGTTCACCAGCTCCAGCAACTCGCCGATACGACGGCGTGCGCTCGGGCCGTCCAGCCCCTTCACCGCCGCAAGGTACTCCAGAAATTCCTGCCCGCTGAGATTCGGATACACGCCGAAATCCTGCGGCAGGTAGCCGAGCCCGGAACGCAGGACGCCGGGCGACCTCGCGATATCGATTCCGTTCCACAGAACGCGCCCCTCGCTCGCCGCGGTCACCGTGGCGAGAATGCGCATCAGCGTGGACTTGCCGGCGCCGTTAGGCCCCAGCAGTCCGAGCACGCCGGGTCCGAGCTCCAGGCTGAACTCGCGCAGCCCCCAGACGCTGCGCGGGAAGACCTTGCTCACGTGCTCCAGAAGGAGTTGCATGGGTCAACCCAGCTTATCCAGGTCGATGCCCGCATCCCAGCTTTCATCGCTGCGCAGCAGTTCGTCCCAGGTGACCTCCCGGCCGGTGTACATGGCCGTGCGGCCCAGCATCGCCGTCAATGACGACTCCACGCCCGCGGCGGCCTGATTGTGGAATCGTCCGGTGGTGATGCTTTCGATGAAGGAGCGGTGCTTTTCGGCGTCGGCCTCGGC
>CAYVPZ010000646.1:0-3258 GCA_964453955.1 uncultured Solibacteraceae bacterium
TGGATCTGCTGGTGCAGCACCGGGACGATCCGATGGTGGGCGCGTTGCAGGAACTGCTCAGCCGGGAGAACAACGGCTACATCCGGCAGCGTTGTGAGCGCGCGCTGCACGACATGAACGCCTCTCCGGAGACGTATTAGAGGAAGGTAATGAGAGGTTCGTGGGCGTCCGCGGTGTTTGCCGCCGCGGGCTCGCTGATGTTGTGCGCCAACGGCGTGGAGCCGCGGCGCGAGGGCCGCTGTTGGGTGACCCAGGAAGCCGGCGCGATGCCGGTGCGGGGTGCGCGGACGGTTCGCATCATAGCGCACGGCGGGGTGAGCGTTCGCGGCGGGACGGCGAATACGATCTCCTGGACCCGGACCGTGCGGGTGCGAGCCGGCGACGAACGCGAGGCCCAGGCTCTGCTGAAGGCCGCGGGCGTGGAACGGCGCCGGGAAGCGCAGAGTGTGTCGGTGTCGTTCGCCAGCGTCGCCGGGCAGCCGGATGTGGACGTGGCGGTGGTGATTCCGCGGGATCTGCGGCTCTGCCAGGTGCGCTCGCGGGGCGGTTCCATCGACATCGCGGATCTGAACGGCGGGCTGGATGTGTCGAGCGGCGGCGGAAGCATCGAGGTGGACCGCATTCGCGGACCGGTGACGGCGCGAACCGGTGGGGGCGAAATTCGCATCGGCCGCGTGGGAGGCGATACGCGCTGCTTTACCGGCGCGGGAGCGATTCGGGTGGACTGGATTGGCGGCCGGGCCCAACTCGATACGGCGGGAGGCGAAATCTTCGTGCAGCATGCCGGCGGTCCGTTGTTCGCCTCGAACGCCGGCGGCAACATCGAGATCGCGCGCGCGGATTCTTCCATCGCGGCGCGCACCAATGGTGGTGTCATCACCGTGGGTCAGGCCGGGGGGCCGGTAATGGCCGACACCGCCGGCGGCGCAATTCAGATCGCGGGATCGAGCGGCGCGCAGTGCCAGGCAAGCGAGGGCGCCATCCGGCTGAGCAACGTGGCCGGGGCCGTGCGGGCTATCAGTGGCTCTGGCGATATCGTGGCCCGGCTCATGGCCGGCAAGCGGCTGGAGAACTCGAAGCTGAGCACGAACGTCGGCGACATTACCGTGGTGATCCCGTCGTCGTCGGCGATCACGGTGGTGGCGCAAAGCGTGAATCATGGCATGGCCGGCCACATCCTGTCGGACTTTCCGGAGATCCGGCTGGCGGCGCGGCGTGGCTCCGGAGGAAGTCTGGCGATGGCGGAAGGGTCGTTGAACGGGGGTGGTCCGCTGCTGCAGGTGGTGGCATCGGGCGGATCGGTTTACCTGCGGCGTCAGCAGCCGTAACCATGGGGAAAGGAGAGCGACGATGTCTTGTTTCGAGGGAGCGCCGCGCGCGTTGCGCGCCGCTGTTTTACTGGGGTTGCTGGCAGGCCTGCCGCTGGCCGCTTTTCAGCAGCAGTCGCACGCGGGTGCGCCGGAAACCGGATCCACGTATCTGGCGTTCGCCGGTGAAGGGGGCGCGAGTTTCCTGGGCGTGAGCGTGGCCGAGGTGGACGCCGAGCGGGCCAAAGCGCTCAAACTGCCCGCCGAGCAGGGCGTGGAAATCACCCTGGTAAAAGCCGACAGTCCCGCCGAGAAGGCCGGGCTGAAAGTGGGCGACGTGGTGCTTGAATACAACGGCGAGCGCGTGGAGGGCATGGAGCAGTTCGGAAGGATGGTGCGGGAGACTCCGGCGGGCCGCAAGGCCGTCCTGCAAATCAGCCGCGGCGGCTCGCTGCTGACGCTGACCGCGGTGATCGGCAGCCGCGTGGGGCCGTATGGGGGGAACATCATGGTCATGCCCCGGCTGGAGATGCCGGAGTTCCATATGCCTGACATTCCCGAAGGCTTCCCGGCGTGGCGGAGCGGCATGCTGGGCATCGAAACAGAGTCCCTGAACCCGCAACTGGCGGACTTCTTCGGTGTGAAACAAGGAGTATTGATACGATCGGTGGCCAGCGGTTCTCCGGCGGAGAAAGCGGGCGTCAAGGCGGGGGATGTGCTCACCAAGGTGGACGATCAGGACGTGACCACCCCGGGACAGGTCTCCAGCGCCATCCAGGCCGCCCGGAAAAAGCACGGCGTTTCGCTCAGGCTGGTCCGCAACCGGCACGATATGACGGTCACGGCGACGCTGGACGACGACCATTCCGCATGGCCCGGGTTCCCGGAAGCGGGTTTTATCCGCCAGGAGTCTCCGAAGTAGTTCCGTCGGAGGCCGCCGACAGTCTCTGCACACGAATCAGAAGTTCGATGTCCGGCCTGGGCAGATTCAGCGAGCTGGCGACGGTTTCCGCATCCACCCCCCGGCGCAGCATTCGCAGCGCCTGCGCCCGGTTGCTGGGATTCACACCGGGACGAGACGGTGCGGGCACCATCGCCGGGCGGTCTTCGGCCACCCGTATCCGCTCGGCCAACTCATCCAGACGGCTCTGAAACTCGACGAGGGCGTCGTTGGCCGAGCTCTCCAAAGTGGCCATGCGCCGGCGTAGTTCAGCGGTCTCCCGGCGGAGCGAAAAGAAAAGCATCGCCGCCGCCACGGCGCCCGCGCCGAGCAGCAGCAGGGGAAGAATCGAGATCAGGGCAGTTTCTGGCATGGGCGATCACTTCAGCGTGCGGAGCCGCTCCTGCCGGCTTACCACCTCGTGCACGCGGACTCCGAAGTTGCCTTCCACCACCACCACCTCGCCGCGGGCGATTACGCAGTTATTCACGATCACATCGACCGGCTCGGAAATAGACCGGTTCAGTTCGATGATCGATCCGGTGGTCAGTTTGATGACGTCCTTGAGAAGCAATTGCGCTCGCCCGAAAGACACACTCACCGGCAGCTCCACGTCCAGCAGCAGATCCATCTTCTTGGAGCGCCTGATGGTATCGTCGTCGAGCCCGGCGGCGGGTTTGCTCGCGGGTTCCGGAGTCGCGGCGGCAACCGCGGGCCGGGCGGCGGCGGTCAAGGACGCCTCAAGCCCGGCCAGCAGCGAGGCCTCCATCGAAACCAGCACGAGCAGCGGGCCGATCGCGCCCCAGCTCACGTTGAGTTCGAAGGTTTTCCCGGAAGGCGGCGCGCCGGATCCGGGCTGTTCGTCCGCGCTGGTGGTGATCTGTTTCCCCAGGCGGCTGGACAGCGTCCGGGCCACGCCGCCGAAGGTCTGACCGAGGATCTCGGTGAACGTGCTGCGGATGCTCTCGCGATCGCCATCGTCGATTCCAGCGGCCTTGAGAATGCTGTTGC
>CAYVPZ010000647.1:0-3254 GCA_964453955.1 uncultured Solibacteraceae bacterium
GCCCTGTTCCCGTGACGCCGGCGTGCCCTGTGTACGTCCCGCCGGGATATGCTCCGGTGGACCACGATCAGAGGAACACGTTAAACTTCGGTGTTAACGGAAGGCTTCCCTGGCAGGTGTTCGCTTCGACGAATGTGTACTACGGCTCGGGATTCACGAACGGGACGCCGGACGCGCAATACCCGGGAAACTATCTGCCCCAGCACACTACCTTTGACATTTCCCTGGGAAAGAGCTTCGGGGAGAGCGACAAATACCGGGTCTCGTTGACCGCTTTGAATGTGGCGAATCGCCGCGTACTACTCGACAACAGCCTGACCTTCGGAGGATTTCACTTTAACGACCCACGACAAATCTACGCCGAATTCCGCTGGAGATTTCACTACTGAAGCGGCTGCCGCTCGGCAAGCGGCCCCACGGCAACTGCGCTCGCGAGCGACTTATCGAGCGCCTGCCTCAGATCGGCGATGATGTCGTCCACCGCCTCGATTCCGCAGCAGAGCCGCACCATACCGTCGCTGATCCCCTGCCGCTGGCGCTGTTTCGGCGAGAGCTCGCGGTGCGAGGCCATGGCCGGATAGAGCAGCAGGCTGTGCACGTCGCCCAGGGAAGTGCCGCACACCACCAGCCGCAGCGCGTCCATGAAGCGGAACACCTCTTCCCTGCCCCCATTCTTCAGCTCGAAGGTGACAATGGCGCCAAATAGGTCCGGTGGCAGCAGGCGCGCGATGATGTCCGCATCGGGATGCGCCGGGCCCTCCGGGAAATGGACGTGCCCCACCGCCGGGTTGGCGTTCAGCCACTGGGCCACGCGGCGCGCGTTGGCGCACTGGCGCTCCATGCGCAGAACAAAAGTTTTGATGCCGCGCATGGTCAGGTAGCTCTCAAATGGCCCCAGCACCGGGCCGGAGATTCGGGAAACGCCCCGCAGCGTCTCCGCGTGCGCGGCATCGGCGATGATGGCGCCCCCGAGCACGTCGCCGTGTCCGGCGAGGAATTTCGTGAGGCTGTGCACCACCAGATTGGCGCCCAGCTCCAGGGGCCGCACCAGCAGTGGCGTGGCGAAGGTATTGTCCACTATCATCGCAGCACCCACCGCGCGCGCCGGCTGCGCAATCCGATCGATGGCCGGCACCCGCAGCAGCGGATTCGAGAGGGTTTCCAGAATGACGCAGCCGGGCTTCCATTCGGCAATCTTCCGTTCCACCGCGGGCAGATCGCAAATATCGACGAAGGCCACTTCCACCCCCAGCGGCTCCATGATTTTCACGAGCATGCTGGTGGTCGCCCCATAGAGCGCGCTGGCCGCCAGAATCCGTTTCGGGCGGTCGGTGAGCGCCGCGATGAACGCGGTCTGGACGGCCATCATGCCGGAAGCGCAGGCCAGCGCCGCCGCGCCACCTTCCAGTTCACACAGCAGTTCCTCGAGGGCCGCGTTGGTCGGGCTTCCATAGCGCGAGTACGACCAGCCGGGTTCCTCGTTGCCCATCACGCGATCGAGCGTGGCCGTGCTCTCGTGCACGAAGCTCGAAGCGGTGACGATGGGCGTGGTTGCCGGCGTCGGCTGCCCGGGAATTCTCTTGCGGTCCCCCGCGTGTACGGCTTTTGTTTCAATCTTCACTACGATCTCTTCCAGCGCACTCCCTCGCGCGTGTCCTCAATTACGATGCCCAGTTCCAGCAACTCCGCCCGAATCTGGTCGGCTCGCGCGAAATCGCGGGCCTTTTTCGCTTTATTGCGCTCATCCACCCGCGCTTCAATCTGCTCGTCCGTCAATCCCGATTTCTGCTCCGACGGCGCCAGTACCGCGGCAATGCAATCGAACCTCGCCAGAAGATCGCGAGCCGCGGCCACATTGCCGGCGCGGAATTCGCCCGCGTCCATGGCCGTATTGGCGTCGCGGATGTACTCGAAAATGGCCGCAATGGCCTCGGCGGTGTTCAGGTCGTCGTCCAGACTGGCCTCAAATTGCGCCAGCGCGGCCGCGGTGCGCTTCTCAATCTCCTCATTGAGCCCTGCGGCGGGCTTATCGGTGTCCAGCCGAAGCTGGAAGCTGCGCAACCGGTCGATGGAGCTTTTGGCCCCCTTCAGACCGTCGAACGTGAAGTTCAATTTCCGCCGGTAGGGCACCTGCAGCAACGCATAACGGATGGTCTCCGGCGCGTAGCCCTGCTCCAGCAGTTCGCGGAGCGTGAAGAAGTTGCCCGCCGATTTCGACATCTTCTGCGATTCGACGGTGAGGTGCTCCGAGTGCAGCCAGAAGCGCGAGAAAGGTTTGTGGGTGATGGCCTCCGACTGCGCGATCTCGTTCTCATGGTGCGGGAAGATCAGGTCGACGCCCCCGGCGTGAATGTCCAGCGTGTCGCCCAGGTACTTCATGGCCATCGCCGAGCACTCGATGTGCCAGCCCGGACGTCCCGGACCAACCTCGGTCTCCCAAACCGGCTCGCCCTCCCGCGAGGCCTTCCACAGCACAAAGTCGCGCGCGTCGGCCTTGTCGTACTCGTCCACATCCACGCGCGCGCCCGGGCGAATGCCGCTGAAATCGTTGTGCGACAGCTTGCCGTATTCCGGAAACTTCGCAATGCGATAGTAGATGGAGCCGTCGCTCGCGTAGGTGTAGCCGCCTTCTTCCAGCTTCCGGATGGCCGCCGCCATGGCCGGAATGTTCTCGGTGGCCCGGGCCAGGCGCTCCGGCTTCTCCAGCCGCAGCGTCGCGCAATCTTCGAGGAACGCCTCGGTGTACTTCGCCGTGTATTCGCCGATGCTCTGCGCCGCCGCTTTGGCGTTGCGGATAATCTTGTCGTCCACGTCGGTGATGTTCATCACGTGGTCGAGCTGATAGCCCCGGTACCTCAGCCAGCGCCGCAGAATATCCTGGAATGTGAAGGTACGCAGGTTTCCAATGTGCACGAAGTTGTACACGGTGGGTCCGCACGTATACATCCGGACGGTGTTGTCCCGGACGGGCGCGAACTCCTCCACCTGTTGCGTGAGCGTGTTGTAGAATCGCAAAGCCATCGAATCCTCCATCGTAGCAGCAGGGCGCGCAAACAGGCATCGCCTGTGCTATACCTCCTGTTAAGCGCGCCGCGCGACCGGGGCGCTGGGAGGACCGGCAATGGGCAGCGTAATCATGAGCTGTGGCGGCGCGGCCGCCGGCCTGATCACGGGAATGGCTTTCAGCGCGCAGGAGATTGTCGAGAAGCGCCTGGCCAATGGGGCCATCAGCACGCTGCTCGCCCTGATTGCGC
>CAYVPZ010000648.1:0-3243 GCA_964453955.1 uncultured Solibacteraceae bacterium
GACGAAATTCTTCACCGCCAGCGGCGATTGTTTTTCGAAGAGCTGCAAGTGGATATCGCCCATGGAGGTCCTGATGGTGGCATAGAGGCCGGGCTCGCGGGCGGGTTTGGCCGGCGTGGCGGGCTTAGTTGCGGCGCCGACAGGGACCTGAGCATCGCCCGCGGTGCCGGGGGCGACCAGCGGAGCCGCATCCTGCGACAGCGCCGTCATCACACAGAAACACATCAATGCCAACGGTTTCATAACCTTCGATTATACTGAAACACGGTCATGAAACTGCGCGCCACCCTCGCCTGTTGTCTTCTTCTCTGCGCCGGCCTGAAGGCCGAAGAGGTCACCATCACCGTGCTGGCCACTACCGATCTGCACGGCAACATTTATCCGTACGACTACTACACCGGCAAACCGGCCGATCGAGGCCTCGCCAAAATCGCCACGCTGATCCGCCACGAGCGCCAGGACAACCCCAACAACATCCTCATCGACTGCGGCGACACCATTCAGGGCACGCCGCTCGAATACGTGTACCAGCACTGGCGGGAGACCGGGAAGCTTCCGCTCGACCTTCCCTTCACCGGCACGCCGCTCACCGCCGACCCCATGATGCTGGCCATGAACGCGCTCAGCTACGACGTCATGGTCGCCGGCAACCACGATTTCAACTTCGGGCTGCCCAACCAGGTGGCCGCGCGGCGGCTGGCGCGCTTTCCGTGGATCTCCGCGAATACGAAAACCGAACCCGGCGCCGCCTCGCCCGGAGATGCCCCGCCCTTCGCGCCGTGGATTGTGAAGACGGTAGCGGGCGTGAAAGTGGCCATCGTCGGCATCACCACGCCGGGCATTCCGCTGTGGGACCCGCCCGAGCACTACAAAGGCTATCGCTTCGAGGGCGGGCTCGCCGCCGCGCAGGAAGCCGTCGAAAAGGTGAAGGTCGGCGAACACTCGGACATCGTTATCGTGGCCGCGCACTCGGGACTCGGCCCCGAATCGGCGAAGGGACCCGTGCCGGAGATGGCCGAAAACATGATGGACGCCGTGGCCACCCACGTCCCCGGCATCGACGCGATCATATTCGGCCACACCCACCAGAGCCAGCCCGGCATGCACATTGGCGACGTGCTGCTGATGCAGCCGAAGAACTGGGGCATTTCGCTGGGGCGAATGGATTTCAAGCTCGCGCGCGAGGGGAACGGCCCGTGGAAGATTGTCAGCAAGGACAGCCATCTGATTCCCGTTACCGCGGACACGCCCGCGGACCCGCGGATTCTGGACATCGCCCGGCCATATCACGAGCTGGCCGAACGCTATCTCAACACGCGCGTGGCCGACGCGCCCGAGGCCATGGACACGAAGTTCTCGCGCGTCGAGGATACCGCGGCCATCGACGCGATCCAACAGGTGCAACTCGAAGCCACGCACGCCGACGTGTCTTTTGCCAGCTCGTTCAGTCCGAACGTGTACATCGCCCAAGGACCGGTCACAGTGCGCCAGCTCGCCGCGCTGTATCTGTACGACAACGAGCTGTACGAAATCGCCGGCAACGGGCGCATGGTGCGCGAAGCGCTGGAGAATGCCGCGCGCTGGTTCCTCACCTGCCAGGCCGATTGCCGCGGCGAGACGCTGCTCAACGAGCACGTGATCGGTTACAACTTCGACATGGCCGAGGGCGTGGAATACGAGATCGACCTGAAGCAGCCGGAAGGGCAGCGCATTAAGAATCTGCGCTGGCACGGGCAGCCGCTCGCCGACGACCAGCCGTTGCGCATCGCGCTGAACAATCACCGCGCCGGAGGCGGCAGCGGCTTCAACATGTTCCAGGGCGCGAAGCTGCTGTGGCAATCGCACGAAGACATTCGCGACATGATGGTGCGCTATTACGGCGGGAAAGGAGTGCTGCCCGCGCACGCGGAGAATAACTGGCGCGTGGAGCCGGCCAGCGCGCGCGAGACGCTGGAGCGCGAGGCCATTGACGATGCCGACCGGCAAAGCCGTATCAATCGATGAACGCGTGCGCGCGTTGCTGGAACGCGAGAGCACGCTGGTGCTGGCCACCACCGCGGACGATGGAACGCCGATCGCAACGCCGCTGTTTTATTACTCGGACGGCGAGGGGAACCTGTATTGGCTCTCCTCGCCTGCGAGCCGCCACAGCCGCAACCTGAGTGCGCGCCCGCGCGCGGCGGTGGCGGTTTTCGCGCCGGCCGGCCAGTGGAAGGAAATCCGCGGCGTGCAGATGGAGGGCGCGGTGGAAACCGTCGTCGACCCCGCCATCCTCGCGCGGTACCGGCGCCGCCTCGCGCTCGGCGCGGAGCTGGACGAAGCCATCGAACGCAGTACGATGTATGTGTTCCGGCCCCGGTGGTGGCGCTTTGTCGACAGCCTTGCGTGAGGACCTCATGATCAGCCTCTGCATGATCGTGAAGAACGAGGAGCGCAACCTCCCGCGCTGTCTCGATTCCGTGCGTGGCCTGGCCGGAGAATTCATCGTCGTCGACACCGGCTCCACCGATGCGACACCACGCATCGCGGCCGATTACGGGGCGCGGGTGATCCCGTTCGATTTTACCCGGGTAAATTTCGCCGCCGCCCGCAATCACGTCATCGCGCACGCCAGTGGCCGCTGGATTCTGATGCTCGACGCCGACGAGACTCTGGACCCGGCCGGCGCGCCCACCGTCGAAAAGCTCGCCGCGGCCGACGAAAACGCGGGTTATTTCTTCGAGCGCCACAATCGCTCGCCGGACACCGAAACCACCGATTACGTCGTCCGGCTTTTTCCCAACCGGCCGGAGTATCGGTACCGCGGACGCGTCCACGAAACCATCGACGCCGCAATACTGGCGGCCGGCGGGCGGCTGCACAAAACCGCCATCCGCATCGATCACGAATTCTCTTCGGATCCGGAATCGCGCCGCCGCAGGAACCACTGGTACATCGAGATCCTCAAGGAAGAAATCGCCGCGGACCCCGCCGACGACTCGCGGCTGGATTTTCTCGCCGCCGAATATCACCAGCTCGAAATGTTCGACGAAGCCACCGAGGTGGCCGAGCGCATCGCGCGCGCGCGCCCGCTGGACGCCCGCGCTCATCTGTTCGTGGGCATTTATCACCTGCTGTACAAGCCCGATCTGCCGCGGGCGCGGGCCGATTTCAACCAGGCGCTGAAGCTGCGCCCGGGCTACGCCGAAGCCGAGTCTTTCCTCGAACTGCTGGACGAGCGGGAGCGCGGGCTCCCCTCACAGG
>CAYVPZ010000649.1:0-3228 GCA_964453955.1 uncultured Solibacteraceae bacterium
CGGTCTGGCGGTAAGCTCGCCGATCATCGGGTTCATCGCCGGGCGAGTCTCGCTGGGGACCGCGCTGTTGATCCTGCCGGCGTTTTCGGTGGCGATGATTGTGGTGAACCTGGCGATTCGGCCGCTGGTGGGTGGGAAACGGTTGGCCGCCGATGAACACAGATGAACACAGATCGGAACGGAATGGCTCTAGGTGGCGCAATATTCCATCCAGTGAATCTCATGTTGAACGGGTCACAATATGGAAGACTCGTTCGAACGCAAAGCAGATAAAACCGTTTGGCCGCCGATGAACGCGGATAGCAAATAGCGTGATTTATCGGCGTTAATCCGCGTCTATCGGCGGCTAAGAGTGTTATTGCGCAGAATTGCCACCGCCAGCAACAACCAGGCGGCGATGAAGGAGAGACCGCCCAGCGGGGTCACCGCGCCCAGCATGCGCATGCCCGTCAACGCCAGCGCGTAGAGGCTGCCGCAGAACAGGACGACCCCGGCCAGCAGCAGCCAGCACACCCAGTCTCTTGCCGCCCGTGAAAGCGAACCGATGCGCTCGAACAGCGGGACAATGAGCAGCCCCAGCATGTGCACGAAGTGATAGAACACGGCCCGTTCCCAGATGCCCATGGAATACGCGTCGAGGCGGGCGCGCAGCCCGTGTGCTCCGAACGCCCCCAGAATGACGGCCAGCGCGAGTCCCAGCGCGCCCACGGCGGACCACTTCATGATGCCTCCGCGGACGGGCCGATGACGGTGAGCACGGGACAGGGCGCGTGGCGCACCGCGATCTCCGTGGTATGGCCAATCACCGTGGCGCCGTGGAAAAGGCGATGCTGCGAGCCCATCACCAGCAGGCCGGTTCCGAGTTCGCGTGCCAGCGCGACAATTTCGTGCGCGGGCTCCCCATCGCGGACAACGCACTCGATGGTGCATTCCCGGCTCATGCTGGCGGGTACCCAGGCGGCAAGGTCGTCAATGAGGTTCGACGCGTTCGTCCCGCGGACGTGCAGCACCGTCACCCGCGACGCGAAGCAGCGGGCAATGCGGGAAACCCACGCCAGCGCGCGCCGGGAAGCGCCGGAATTGTCCACCGCGCACAACACGTGCAACAGGCGCAGCGTTTCGCCGGGCGCGAGCGAATCGCCACGGACCGTGAGCACGGGGACCGGACTCTCGCGCAGGATGCGCTCGGCCACCGAACCCATCATGAGCCGGTTCACCCCGCTGCGGCCATGAGTGCCCACCACCACCAGACTGGTATCCAATTGCCGGGCGGCCGCGCGAATGCCGTCCACGGGCAGCGCCTCCACCACGGCCGTCCGCACGTGGGAAGCGTCCGCACCGAGCGTATTGTTGACGAACGTGCGCAGCTTCAAAGCGGCCTCGGCATGCCACTTGCGAAACTGCTCCTCCAGTTCGGCCACCTGCGCGCTGTCCACGTGGGGTGGCGGGAGGAACGGGTTGGCATAGAGGACGGTAAGTGCCGCGCCGCCGCACCGCGCGAATGCGTCGGCGTAGCGCAGGGCGAGACCGGAGAGCTCGCTGAAGTCCACCGGGCAGAGGATGTGCCGCAGGCCCTCGATTGCCATGTTTTCAGTCGGCGGCGAAATCCTCCGCCGCGATCTTGTGGGCCGGCGGCCATTCGCGCGGCGCGGGACCGAATCGCACCACCCCCACGCCGTACCGCAACGTCTCGTCCGCAATGGTCTCCGTGTAGTCGATGGTGTCGTCGAGTTCGGCGCAGGAGGAGGTTGTGGCAAAGCGCCGCTCGTCGGGCCGCCATCCGGAGCCCGCGCAAAACTTCGCCGTCCACTTCCCCGGCACCAGTCCAAAAACGCGGGTGTCTTCCCAGGCGGGGACCAGAATCGTTCGCGAGTCGCTGTATTCGGGTCCGATCAGCCGAAGGGCGATCTCCTTTCCGCTGTCGTTCATGACCTTGAGCACCCCGCGGCCCACCGCACCGTCGAACACTCCGGCCGGCGCCGTTTCCATCCGCATGGGCACCCCATGGCGGTCCGCAGAATCGCCGGCTTCCACGGTGGACATCTGCAGCAGGCCCACGAGCACGGCGATGGCCAGCACCGCGAGGGCGGCATACCGTAGCGTTCCGGCATGCCCCGTGACCTGGTCCCGCGCCGTATCCTGTGGGAGATTCTCTGGCGCCCGCACCAGGATGCTTCCACACCGGTGACAGCGAAAAGACTCGGGAGCGGCTTCCGTCAACGGGTAGCTCTGGCCACACGCGCATTCAAAAACCATGGCATCACCTCTGGTTCGCAGCCGGCTTTTCCTGTATCCTGACACGAAGGAGCAATACATGGCAACCACGCCTCCAGCGATCCCGCAGTACCCGACGCAACCGCCCACGGGGGTACCGCCTCCGCCTCCAAAGAAAGGAATGGGGCCGCTCGGGTGGGTCCTGATCGGCTGCGGAGGGCTGCTGGTCCTCGCATTTATCGTGATCCTGGCCGGCGGCCTGTTCGTCATGCACAAGGCCAAGCAGGCCGGAATCGATCCTGACCTGATGAAGCGTAACCCCGGTCTGGCCAGCGCGAAGCTGCTCATCGCGGTGAACCCCGACCTCGAATTGACCTCCGAGGACGACGCGCATGGGATCGTCCACATTCACAACAGGAAAGACAACAAGAACTACATCCTGAGTTTCGAGGACGCGAAGAAGGGCAAGCTGACGTTGCAGGAAGAAGGAAAGGAGGCGGTCACCTTCGGCACGTCCGGCAGCGGCGACACCGGCACTTTCGAGGCGAAGACGAGCGAAGGCAGCTTCAAGATTGGCGGCGGCGGGCCGGCCACTCTGCCTTCCTGGGTATCGTCGTATCCGGGCTCGCAGCCGCAGGCCACGCTGTCGGGAGACACCGCGAAAGAGAGAACCGGCCAGTTCACCTACAAGACCAGCGATACGGCCGATAAAGTGGTGGGGTTCTACAAGGACTCGCTGGCGTCGAACGGTCTGAAGGTGACCAATAGCGGCGTGTTTGTCTCCGGCGCCAACACCATGGGCACCGTGGGGGCCGAAGACGCCGGAAAAACCCGCGTGGTGGTGGTCACGGTGGGCAGTGAGAATGGCCAGACCAGTGTGGGCGTGACCTGGACGGAGAAAAAGTAGAAGGAGGAGGGAATAAAGAGAATAAAGGGAGTAAAGGAAGTAAAGGAAGTAAAGGGCGGTGTCAAGCGTTTTGTGTAAGTGGCCTCTCGGCGGTTTTCGTTTCTCCT
>CAYVPZ010000650.1:0-3222 GCA_964453955.1 uncultured Solibacteraceae bacterium
GGTCCGCGATATCGGAGACCAGCCAGAGATTCGTAGGGACGCTGACGGCCACCGTATCGTACTCGATGGGCTGCTCTCCCTCTATGTTCTCCAGCCCGTAGTCCTGGGGATTTTTGGCCATGATGGTCATGGCCAGGATCAGCGGAACATAGTTCTGCGTCTGCTTCGGCAGGGCGTTCCGGGCGCACAGCTCCCAGAAATCCGCGTATCCGGTTCGCCCGACCGCTCTGTCCACGCACTGGGGACCGCAGTTGTAGGCGGCCATCGCCAGATACCAGTCGCCCAGCCCCGTGTAGAGATCCCGCAGGTGCCTGGCCGCGGCGTGCGTGGACTTCTCCGGATCGAAACGATCGTCCGACCACTGGGTTTGATTCAGGCCGTATTCCCGTCCGCGAAACTGCATGAACTGCCACATTCCCGAGGCGTGCTTGTAGGACACCGCATAAGGGATGAAGCCCGACTCCGCCTGGGCCAGATAGAACAACTCCCTGGGCACCCCTTCTTCGTCCAGAATGCGGCTGATCATGGCCCGGTATCGTTCGCCCCGGCGCAGGCCGGAAAGCAGCGTCCGGCGGCCCCGATCGGTGGAGAAGTAGTGGATGTAGCTGAGCACCGCGTCGCTGGCATCCAGCGGCAACTGGGAAATGGTGGCCTGCAGCTCTTCGCCCACCTTCGGCTTCAGTTGCGGGTCCGTGGGGAAGGTCATCTGCAGGATCTCGTCCAGCGGGGATTTCTCGAAGACCACCCCGTCGCCGGAGCCGCTGGCCGCAAGACGATCCAGATCGTACCTATATATGCTCTCCACCAGTTGATCGAGCTTGCGTTCGATCTTGTGCCGGTCCGCCAGACCGGCCGGAGCCGTCATCAGCACCTCTATGGCAGCGTCGAATTCGTGCAGCGCTCCCTCGGCGTCGCCTTGCTGGTACAACCGCTTCCCGCTCTGGAAATGATCTTCCGCCGCCTGCACCCGCTTATCGGCTGCCGATTGCGCACGCGCCGGGTCCGGCAGCATCGGAGGCAGCGGCTTCGGGAGTTCGCTGGAGTAGAGGTTCGGCTCCATCCTGGGCGGCTCCCCGGGCTCGAAGGCTTTGGCGGCTGGAGCCGTCGGCAGGAAGGAGTTGGCGAACTGCTGCGGCCTGCTCGACATGCAACTGCTCAACACGAGCAACGGCAGCGGCGCAAAAATCAGGATGCGAGCGCGGTGACAGAAGGCCATCGTACGTTTTATGAATTGAAGGACGCTTAACGGTTCAGAAACTTGACTCTATCGCAGCACGGACCCTGGGTCAAGCCCAAAGTCGCAAGTATTGTAATTTAGTTTACACAAAATCGCCAACATCCGCTCTTCTAAGAGGGGTGATCGGCAATTTGCCTGGAATCTACAGTGCCGTTTGGGCTCCAGTCGTTTCCACAACTTCGTGGCTTTGCTTACCATGTTTCCACCGCCTTCGGTTGTAGCATGGGAGTGGGACGGACGCATTCTCCGATGGCCATCATCAGCGTCTCCGGCGATCCCGGTTGCGCGTACGAGGATCTGGCGCGGGCGATCGCGCAAAAGACCGGCTGCGAGCTGGTGACCCGGCGCGTCCTCGAAGAGACCATCGCCGCCGACTTCGGCAACCAGCAGATCCCCGACCGGGCATGGCCGCCCCTGCTGCGCTCGGCTATCGGGCGGCTGGCGGTGGATCGCCACGTGGTCTATAGCCTGGAGGGTGGCGAGCGGCTGTTTCACGGCTTTCCCGGTGTTTTATGCGTGCTGCTGATTGCGCCCCCGTCGCGGCGCATCGGCGCGGTGATGGTGGACCGCCAGTTGGACCGGGAGGCCGCCAGGCTCTTCCTTCGCCAGAGCGAGCTCGAAGCGCTGGCCGAGCGCAGGAAGCGATTTGGGCGGAGCCATTTGCGCCTCCATGAATTCGATTTGATCCTGAACGACCACCAGCAGACGCCTGAAATGCTGGCCGGCGTGGTGGAGGCGGCCATCCACGCCCGCGGGCTGCTGGATCAGGGGATGCTGTCCGCGGCGGCCGAGGCGCAGGTGCAGTTCCAGGCGCGGCTGCAACTGGCCAGGTTCGGGCTGACTCCGCCGAACCGGGCAGCGCCGGAGCGCAACGGATTCGGCCACCCCACCGAGGAGATCTTCGCCCGTCTGCTGGATTTTTACCGCATCGAATGGCAGTACGAGCCGCGCAGTTTCCCGCTCCAGTGGGACAAGGACGGCCACGTGATGGAGGCGTTCACGCCCGATTTCTTCCTGCCCGCGTTCGACCTCTACGTGGAGCTGACCACCATGAAGCAGGCGCTGGTTACAAAAAAGAACCGGAAGATCCGCCTGCTGCGCACCATCTACCCGCACGTGAACATTCAGGTGTTCTACCAGAAAGACATCCAGGATCTCATCGTTAAATATGAACTCGCCGAACGAGCCTCCGCCCATTGAGCGTGTCCTGTTCACCGCCGAGCAGATTGACGAGCGCATTCGCGAGGTGGCCGCGCGGATCTCCGCCGATTTCGCGGGCCGCGAGCTGAAGCTGGTGGCCGTGCTCAAGGGCTCGGTATTCTTCCTGACGGCGCTGGCGCGGTATATCACGGTCCCGCTGCGGGTGGATTTTCTGGCCATATCGCACTTCACCAACCAGCCCGGCGCGCCCGGCGTGGTGCGCATCGCCAAGGACCTGGACGACGCCATCGAGGGCGAGCACGTGCTGCTGGTGGAGGACATCGTGGACACCGGCTTCACCACGCGCTACCTGCTGCAGAATCTGGCCGGGCGCGGGCCGGCGTCGCTGGGGATTTGCACGCTGCTGGACCGCACCAGCCGGCGCATTACCCGTACTCCCATCAATTATTCGTGCTTCGAGATTCCGGACCGGTTCGTGGTGGGCTTCGGGCTGGACCACAAGCAGTTGTACCGCAATCTGGACTGCATCGCGGTGATCCGGCCGGAGTAGCTGGGGGTGACGATACGCTGAATTGGCGGCTCTCAAGGTCCGTGACGTCATCAGGTTGCTTGAACGGAACGAGTGGCAGCACATCCGAACCACCGGCCTCGTTGAACTTGCACCAGGGACGCCAGAACCGCCAGAACATAAGAGATCCGGAAGTTGGCGCGCGGTCTTCCGCCGGGCGCCGATCCTGCGAACCCCAGGTTCAGTGCGTATCCTGCGGACCCGGTGTCCCATCGGACCATTCGCCGGCCAGGATCATGAAGATAGTCACTCGTTC
>CAYVPZ010000651.1:0-3219 GCA_964453955.1 uncultured Solibacteraceae bacterium
CCCTTCGACTGGTACTCGGTGGTCACGAAGCCGTTCCGGTCCGCGGAGAACCTGTATTTTCCGGGATTCACGTCTGGGATGAGGAAATGCCCGGCGGCGTCCGCGATAGCACCAAAAGACGCAACGTTGAACTTCTGCGTGTCCGCCGGCGCGAGACTTACATGCGCCTTCTTCAATGGTTCGCCGCTCTGCAGGTTCAGGACCGTGCCCTCTACCGAGCACCGATCCTCTGGCTTCACGGATTCCTGCGGCGGCGAAACGGCTGGCGGCGTCTGGCCGGCCAGCGCCCCAAGAAGCAATAAAGACGCGAGCAACCCTTTCATTTCAGATTTGGCCCCGTCTCTTATTCGAACACAAGATGTAAATCGCCGGAATATGCGCGGAGTTTCGACTCCTGCCCAATCCAGGCCAGCCAGCGCGGAAACACCAGGGCCGCGAATGTCGCCTCCTCCGAGCTGATCGGAATCGGCATCGGCCAGAGCAGCTTGCGTGCTTCGTCCCGGCTGCCCACCGCGAGCAATGCCGACGCCAGCATCGCACGTTGTTCGCCGTCCTCGCCAGGCGCGGACGCTGCAAGAACCCGCTCCAGCAGCGGGATTGCCTCGGCCGGGTGGTGGTCCAGGGCGAGGGCGTAGGCAAGCACCGACTCGCGGAACCGGGGTGGGTCCCCGGCCATCGTGGCATTCGCGCGCGATGTCCACTCGTTCGCCGAGGCCGAAGGAATCGCAAGGAAACGGCACAATACGGCTGCGCCCCGGGATTCGGGGGTCTGCGCGGCTTGTAGAGCCTGGCCGGCATGATCAGCAGCGCCCGCCCGATCGCCGCTGGCAAACAGCCAGAAGGCATATTGCGACTCCGCCCGCGAGCGATCGTCACCGGACAGTTGCGGCAGAGCCCCGGACAGCGCCGACATGGCCTCGCGCCGCCGGCCAGCGAGAAAGTCCCACTGCGCTTTCCAGACCGGCGCCAGCGGATCGTGCAGCGCGTTCCGGCGCCAGTTGAGAAACTGCCGGAACAGCCGGTCGGCGCCTGTCCGGTCGCCGGTCATGAGCCGCGCCTGTGCGGCTTTGAGCAGGTCGACACCCGCAAGGAAGGCCGGATCTTTCTGGTGCGCGTGCAGGAAACTCGCCTCGGCGGCGGAGTAGCGCCTCAGGAAAAACTGCACCTCGCCGAGCGAGTCAAGCGGGTTCGGATTCTGCGGGTCGAGGCGTTGGTACTCCGCCAGTGCCCTGGTGGCCCCCTCGGCGTCGCCCGCCCAGACCCGGCAGTACCCAAGCTGGTTGAAGGCGCCGTCGTTCCACGGTTGCAGCCTGGTGACGGTGGTCCAGGACGCCGCCGCGGCCGGGAAATCACGGGCGTTTGTCTGCAATTCGGCCAGCGTTCGCCATGCGCTGGCCTGAGCGGGGGCCAGCCGGGTCAAATGGGCTAGGGCCGCGATCTGCTCCGCGGAATCCCCGGAAAGCGTGGCCGACAGGTAGCGAAACCTGGCCTGGTCGAGTGCGTCAGCGCCCCGCGTGGCCGCCGCTATATCGGTGGGCGCGCCGGGGGATCGCGACTGGCCTTCCAGTTCAATGAGGGCCAGCCAGGCCGGCACGAAATCGGGTGCAAGCGCGGTCGCTTCCCGCAGCAAAGCAGTACGCGCGTTCGGGTCGGGGCTCCCGAGAGCCTGTCCAAAGGGAACTAGCCCGTGCGCCGCCTTCGCGTCGATGTGACGCGCGCCGGGCGCAAATGCGCGCGCCAGACCATCCACCGCGGCGAGCGCCCCCTCGGGCGACGCAGTCGCGCGAAACGAGCGCTTCATGGTGATGCGACCGCTACTCGCATCCTCGACGGCGGCATCCAGCACCAGAGCGCCGGCGCCCGCGCGGAACCGCGTATGCAAGTAAGCAGTGGCATGTGCCCCGTCGGCATCGTTCACCGTGGCGGCAGCGAGCGCCGACATCTTTTTCTGCCCGAAAAGCTGGTAATCGAGCAGCGCCGGGCCCGCGGCCGAGAGCCAGTCATATCCGCCGCCGGAGGTCAGATTATCGAACGGAAGAATGGCGATGTACTGTACGCCGGGCGCCTGGTTCTGCCGGCAGGCGGCGAGACAGAGCGCAAAGGCAAGGGCGGCTATCCAGGGCGGAATTGCAGTCCGCCTACAACTCACGCGGCTCTTTCTTCATCAACTCTTCGAATTCCGGGTTGCCCTTCAAGGCCGCGAATTCGGGCTCCTCGCGAAACTTCCGGCGGTCCTTGAAGCCTTCCTCGAGCGCTTTCCGAATGTTCTGCAGCGCCTGGTCGTTCATGCCTTTCTGCGCGTAGATCCGGGCCATGTAGTAGTGGAACTTCGCTTTATCCTCGACGCTCTGCTCCTGCAGCAGAACGCCATTGGCGGCGGAATGGCTGAACACGTCGGGGTCGAGATCGAGGGCCTTCTGATACGCTTCCACCGCCTCCTTTTCGCGGTGTGTCGAAAAGTAGGCGCTTCCCAGGTTGCTATACACGGTTGCGGAGTTCGGCGCCAGCCGTAGCGCGGTCCGGTACAGGTGGATGGCGCGCCGATAGCTTTTCTGGCTGTAGTAGATGGTGCCCAGGTTGTTGAAGGCCTCCGAATAGCGCCGGTCCAGCCTGGTGGCCAGCTTGTACTGTCGCATGGCGCTGGGAAGATCCAGAAGCTGGTGGTAGGCGATGCCGGTCTTGTTGGCAATCACGGCCGACTTCTGGTCGCAGCGCTGGTACTGTTCAAGCGCATCGCGATACCGCTTGCGCGCCATGAAGATGTCGGCGAGCTCCTCGGGAGGAAGTTGTTTGGCCGGCGGTAAGGCGGATGCCGCCTGGTCCGGCGGCTTGAGACCTCCCGAAGCGGACCCGCCCGGAGCGCTCTGAAAAAGAAGCCCGGCCAGAGCCGTCACCAGCACACTGGAGAGCATTGGTACCCCTTCCTTTGGCTAAAGCATAACCGAATCCAGCGGCGGATTCCAGCCCGTGCTTCGAGCCCATGCCCGCTGGAAGCATTGGACACCGTCGGGACGGTCGGGGTTCCCGCCGGGTCGACGGAGCATCAAAAAGACAGAAAAGCCCCGGACCTCTTTGCGGAGGCGCCGGGGCTTCTGATTTAATTGGGCGACGTCCTACTCTCCCACACACTCGCGCGTGCAGTACCATCGGGGCTGTGGGGCTTAACTTCCGTGTTCGGGATGGGAACGGGTGGGACCCCCACGCTAGGATCACCCAAAA
>CAYVPZ010000652.1:0-3207 GCA_964453955.1 uncultured Solibacteraceae bacterium
CATGGAGCGGCCCATTCGCAAGGCCGTGGTGTTCCTCGATCCCGACGAGTTCCACAGCACCTGGCTCGGCAACAAGGCCATCTATCGAACGCGCATGGCGCTGGCCGACGGCGCGGAGTTGACGGTGCTGGCGCCGGGCGTGCGGGAGTTCGGGGAAGACGCGGCCATCGACGCGCTGATTCGGAAATACGGCTATCGCGGGACGCCGGCCACGCTCGATGCGGTCGCCGCCGATGGCGAACTGGCGGCGTGTCTGGGGGCGGCGGCGCACCTGATCCACGGGTCGACGGAAGGCCGCTTCACGGTGACTTACTCGCCCGGTGGGCTGACGAAGGAAGAAGTGGAGAGCGTCGGCTATCGCTATGCGCCGCCGGGCGAGACGATGGCGCGATACGACCCCGCGAAGCTGGCCGACGGATACAACACGGTGGAAGGCGAGGAGGTGTTCTTCATCTCCAATCCGGGACTGGGGCTGTGGACGTGCGGAGACCGGCTGGGGTAGCGTGCGCCAGGCGCCGCTTGCGGATGGAAATCGCGGCCGGTTATGAACCGTGCGATGCGCGGCGAGCAGCGCTCTTCGCACGCAGGCGAGCGATCACTTCATCGCCGGGGATGAGTTCCACCCTGCCGCTTTTCAGGTCGTCATAACCGCCGTCGAGCATTCCGCGCGTCTCCACAAGCTCGGCAACGTATCCGGCCATGGCGTCCTCAACCAGCTTCTCGGGCGCACGTCCGGTTTCGACCACCAGTTCTTCGATCCTCGCTTGCAGATCCGGGGCGAAATCCACTTCCATCTCCTTCAGAGTAACGGAAGTCCGCGCCGGAGCGATGCTCGTTCCGCTCCCGTTCCCGCGGCCGGCCAGGCAAGTTGCATCCGCAACCACGTCTCTTCCGTGCTGCCGATGGGGCGACTCTTTCAGGGATTGGATGGCTGCATACACTTTTCGCAGGTTCGGCTGCCGGTATTGCAAATGATGCTGGCTGAGGTAATCGTTGATTTGCTGCGGGTCCGCTGCGGCGGCTGGCGTCCAGCGGATACGCATTTCTATGAGCGCAACATCTGCTCCAGGCGGGCGTCCATTTCCTCTTCCTCGATGAACTCCGCCCGGTCAGCCTGTGCCACACCCTGCCGCACGGCAGCACGAAAGCGGGCGTCCTCCTCAAGCAGACGCAGGGCGGCATCCTTGACGAGCCGTGCAGCGTCGGAGCCTTCCCTGGAGGCGATCTGTCCAAGCTGCGCTTCCTGCTCGGGAGTGAAATGGACTTCCATCGACTTCAGAGTACGGGAGAGCCTCGCCTGTGGCAAGCTGGTCCAGACGCCCAATTCCGGAAGCCTTTCCACTCGCCCTGGAGTGGGTGGAGCGTCATGCCACGTTGCGCACCTGAATGTCCACCTGTTTCCCCAGCGCCGCAAAGGCGTCTTCCATCTGCTCCGGCCGGCTTACGTGTTTCAGGTCGAAGAGCCGATCCACGTTGGCCCGGGGCATGCCCAACCGGTGCGCCAGTTCCGCCTTCTTCACTCCGGAATGCAACCAGGCGTCATAGAGCTCCACCTTGAGCGCCACGAAGAACGGCAGGCGGATGGAACGGTAGCCGCGCTTGCGCGCCGACGGCGGCGGGATGGGACGTCCCAGGCGGATGTACTCGCCGAGAATCATCTCCAGGCAGTCCGCGGCCATTTCGAGGCCCTCCTCGACGCTTTCAGCCTGGGTGACGGCTTCGGGAACGTCCGGGAACGAGATCACGTAACCACCGGCCTCGCGGTCGGCCGCAAACCTTGCCGGATAGCTGAGCATCGGAACCTCCTATCGTTTCGCGGGCGGCTTGAGCCCCAACTGCTTCATGATCGATCGCAGCGTTCCGGTTTTGACCTCCTGACCGGCATGCCGCGGAATCGGCGCGAAACGCGGGCCCAGACGGGCCAGCGTGTGGCGCTTGCCGTCCTCGAAGGCCACGCCCTGCGCGCTGAGCCACCGCTTCAGCTCGCCCACCTTCACGATTCAATTGTAATCAGTTTTGATAGCGGGAGCAAGACGCCAGATCGCGAACGTTCTCGACACGGACAGCGAACACTGTCGCGCCCTATACTGAGGGCAGCATGAGAGTTTTCGTCCTCGGGGCTGGCGCGTCTCGTGATGCCGGATACCCTCTTGCCCGTGAGACGGGGAACTGCCTCGCAACTTGGATCAAGACGCTCCCATCGAAGAACCAACATCGCGCATGTCTGAAGCAAATCGTTGATCTCTACGCAAGCATGGACGACTTCGAGTCCATACTCGCTGACCTCATGACGTGTTTGCCGGGTTCACGAGCCGCGACGTTAGGGACAGACAGACCTTATCTCCTGAGCAACCTGCAGGAAGCCATTCGTGAGTACTTCGATGAGATCCGGTCCAGGCCCGCCCCGCGATACGACGAACTCGCTCGTATCCTGCGTCGCGGCGATGTCGTCATCACGTTCAACTATGATCTCGGCGTCGAACGCTCTTTGCGCGCGGCGGAATTGTGGGACATCAAGACTGGCTATGGCTTTTCGATTGGCGGGCAGGAGCCGTCGCCGGTGGAAGTGCTGAAGTTGCATGGGAGCACGAACTGGCGCGCTCTCTTGTTCGGTGGCCGCACCGGTTTTTCCGTTGGGAATGCAGAACCGCTCGGCAATCGGCCTGTTCTTTTCTTCCGACCCGACATCGAGTACCTCGGCTATCGGGACTTCGTCGATCCGCTCTGCTTGCGACTCGACCGCGCAGCAAGCTCGGCTGTAATGATACTGCCTGCACTCCCGAAGCGATTTGGCTCCGACGACGCATGGAAAGCTTTTGGGGACTACCTATGGCACCGTGCGAAGGCCGCGATCGAGGAAGCTCATGAGCTCATAGTGATCGGCTACCGCCTTCCGCTCGCGGATGAGAGAGCGCGATCAATGCTTCTGAGCACGGCGAACAAATCGGTCCGCCTGTCGATCTGTTGCGGCAAAGCAACCAGTAGGATTGAGCAGCAGTTTCGCGATGAGAAGTTTAACAACATTGTGCCCATTGCCACAATCTTTGAGGACTTTCTGGCGCGATATACAGAGGCGAAGCAAAAGGGCTCCCGCTTGAACGCTCTCGTCGGGAAACAAGGAATGCTCAACATTTGGCCCGCTGGCGAACCCGCGCCCAGGCGGTGTCAAGCGTTTTGTGTAAGTGGCCTCTCGGCGGTTTTCGTTTC
>CAYVPZ010000653.1:0-3205 GCA_964453955.1 uncultured Solibacteraceae bacterium
CCCGCCGCCGCCGGACCATCTGAACCCGAACCTGTCCCCGAGCCCATCGCCGAGCCCATCCCCGAATCGATCCCCGAGCCCGGCGCCGTGGAGCTGCTCCAGAGCCTCGGCGCCATTGTCTGGGCGTCGTCGCTTCCGGATCTGCGCTTCCTCTTTGTGAACGATGCCGCCGAGCGGTTGCTCGGATGGAACGCTGAGCACTGGACCACCGCGCCCGCCTTTCACCTGGCGCGCATCCACCCGGATGACCGCGCGCGGGTGGTGCGCGCGTACTCGGCCGCGTTCCAGCAGGGCGTTCCGGTCACCGTCGAATTCCGCGCGGTGCAGGCGGACGGCGGTTCGCGGTGGGTGCGGGAAGCGGTTCGTCCGCTGCTGGACGAGCAGGGCGCGCCGCAGCACGCCGTCGGCGTGGCCATCGATGTCACCGAGCGGCGCCGCGAGGAAGAGGCGCGCATCCAGGCCGCGCGCGCGGACGCGCTGACGAAGCTCTGCAGCCGCCTGGCGCACGACATGAACAACCTGCTGATGATCGTGAACGGCTACAGCGAGGACATCCTGACCACCCTCGCCGGAGCCAGCCCCCTGCAGGCCGATCTGGCCGAGGTTCGCCGCGCCGGTGAGCGGCTCTCCGGCATCGCCGAGCAGTTGCTCGCCTTCACGCGGCGCAAAGCCGAGGAGGCCGCCCCATTAGACGCCACCAGCCTGCTGCGCGAGGTGGCCGCATCGTCCGGCGGCACGCTCCCGGCGGGAATCACGCTGAGGGTCTCCGCAACGGAATCCGTCTGGGTCCGCGCCGCGCACGAACAGTTAAGCCAGAGTGTGCGCGCGTTTGTCGAGTATGCCGCCCACACCCTCACCGGCGGCGGAGAGATCGCGCTGGGCACGGAAGCCGCTGCGGACTTTCCCGCCATCACCATCAATCACGCTGGCGGGAACGCAGACCCCGCGGCGTGGCAGGGTCTGTTTGAAGGCATTCTCCCGGTGAAAGACGGTCCCGCCGACGCCGTGCAGGGCATCTCGCGCGCGTGGTCCTGGGTGCAGCAATGGGGCGGCGTCATCGAAGTGGAGACCGCTCCCGGGGGGGGCACGAAGGTAGCCATCCGCCTTCCTGCCGGCGAAGCGCCCCCGAAAGTCGCCGAACCGCCCGCCGCCGAGCCTGCGGTCGTGGAACCGCCGCCGGCGCCCGAGCCCGCTCCCGTTCCCGAGCCCGAGACCGTGCTGGTGGTGGAAGACGAGACCGGCATTCGCGCGCTGGTGCGCAAGATCCTGGAGCGCCAGGGATACCGTGTGCTGGACGCGCCCCAGGCCGACGTCGCCATCAAGCTCTGCGAGGAATTCCACGGGCCCATCCAACTAGTGATCACCGACGTGATCATGCCCGAAATGGGCGGTCGCGAGATGGTGGAGAAGCTGACCCAAATCCGTCCCGGCATCAAGGTGCTGTACGTTTCCGGCTACACCGACGACCCCGAGGTTCATGCCGCGCACGTCTCCCAGGGATCGGCCTTCCTGCAGAAGCCGTTCACCCTCGGCGCGCTGCTCGACAAGGTGCGCGAAGTCCTGGAATCTTAATCGTGACCAAGGCGACGGTCAATCCCGCGAGGGCGGATTTCACGGCTTGCGGTTCTGGATGATCTTTTCAACATCGTCGGCAAAGCCGGGATCGAGCACCGGCGCCCAGCCCGTTTCCTTCTCGTGGGCTTCCGCCAGAGCGATGCACTCCGAAATGGTGCGGCGAACGGGGGCCGCGGAGCGGACAATGGCGAGCGGTTGCGCGTCGCGCTCTATGACAACTTCGGCGCCCGACTCGACACGCTTCAGAATGGCCGCGAGATCGCGTATGGCGTCGGCTTCGCTTACTTGCACCACTGGCGGCTCCATACTTGCGATCATACCTCCCTTGTTATTCACGGATTCGATTACTTCCCCGCCGGCATGCGAAACTGCGAGTCATCCACCGCCACATTCGTCTCAATCCTGCTCAGCGTCATTTTCACCGAGCCGGGCCCGGCGCTCTGCTCAATGCGGAAAGGCAGGACCAGGCCGTCCACCGTCCGGTAATCGCCGAGCAAAACGGTCACGCCGACGTGCTCGCTGGCGCTCTTCACCATCAGGAAGCTCTTCGTGTCGAGGTAGACGTAATCCGCCCCGCCGTCCTTGAGGGTGACTTTCAACTTCCACGCGGGAGAGCCGGCCACATCCTCCGCGCCGTCCAGTTCCACCGTGCGGCCCTTAGCCTTGTAGTCCACCAGCAGCCCGTCCATGTCGGTGTGCTCGCGAAGCTCCCGGCTCTGGTTCTCCGGAGCGGCCTGGGGCCCCTGTCCGGGCACGAATGGATTCAGCCCCCACGCGGTCTTCCCGTCGAACGCTTGCACCAGGGTCATTCCGTTTACGTCCATTTCGAGGCGCGTCAGGTTGGGGCGCTTGCTGATGATTCTTACCGCGGCCTGGATCTGGTCGTTCAACAGCGCGCTGCCGCTCATGCGCATGGATTCCACACTTTTGATCTTCTCCATGCCGCCGCGGGCTTCAACGCTGCGGGCCACGATGTCATCCACGCTCGGCGGCTTCTGATCGTCGGCGGCCAGCGTCAGAAACAGGAACGGCAGCGCCAACACCGCCGCGCCGCGATTGAACTGGAACATAAAAGCGCCTCCACAGCCTATTGTCTTGCGAGTACATCCGCGGTGACAAACACCGGGTCGATGTCCACGGGAATCGAATCGAGTTTGGCGAGTGCCGTGGCGATGGACGGCCTCACCACGCCGAGGGTTTCCAGCATGCGCTTCGTGCCATCGTAATCGCCGGTGGCCTCGAGCGTCAACAGGTCGTGATCGAGATCGCGCACCGCGTCGCCGATCTTCGCCTCGTCCACCGCGAATGTGCCGTCGGCGTTCTCCACGAACCCGCCCTTGTCCAGCAGGTAGTTCAACTGCATGGCCATGCCCCGCCCATGGGCCTCCTTCACGCCAAAGCGCAGGGACCGGAAGGCGGACGCCAGAAACGTGGTGTACAGGCGCCGTGTGGTGCCCGCGTCGGAGGGCAGCAATCCGTGGTCGTACATGTACCGCAGCATGAACAGGCCGGTGACGTCGGCCTTCGCTTCCTCGATGGCGCTGTACTGTTCCTTCAACTCCAGCCGCGGATTGGTGGCGCGCCCTCGCACCTCAATTTGATGCGGCCCGATGCCGTGGCTGAGCTCGTG
>CAYVPZ010000654.1:0-3199 GCA_964453955.1 uncultured Solibacteraceae bacterium
ACGGCGATCCAACTTTAGGTGGATCTCCTCGCGTTCTTCTGGCGATAGAATCTTCTCGTCTCTGGCGGACTGATTGCGCCGTCAGGGCCGCCTTCGGAGCCCACCTTGACCAGGACACTCCAGACTCTTGCATTCTTATTCCTGATTTCCGCCAGCATGCCGGCACAGTGGGATGACACCCTGCTCAGGCCCTTCGTCATGGATCACCGTGCCGGCGGTTCTTCCCCGGCCGACGTCTCGTTCCTGCTCGACGGACCCGCCGGCAAAGACGGCTTCATCCGCATCCAAAACGGCCACCTGGCGAAGGGCAACGGCCAGCGAATCCGTTTCTGGGGCGTCCACTTCACCGACTGGAGCCATGGCTCGGTGGAAATACCGCCCCAGGAAGATGCCCCGATGTGGGCCGCGACGCTGGCACGCTTCGGCGTCAATCTGGTCCGTTTGCATTTCCTCGATCTGAATTCTCCCCGCGGCATTATCGATGCCACCCTCAACGACAGCCGTTCCTTCGATGCGCAGCAGCTCGACCGGCTGGATTTCGAGGTCGCGGAATTCAAAAAACACGGCATCTACGTCGATCTCAACCTGAACGTAGGCCGTTCTTACAAGGCCGGCGACGGCGTGCAGGATTTTGCCAGGATTCGCTGGGCCAAAGGGCTCACGCTGTACGACCCGCGCCTGATCGAGCTGGAAAAGGAGTACGCGCGGCGCCTGCTGACCCACGTGAACCCTTACACCGGGACCGCGTATCGGGATGAACCGGCCGTGGCCATTGTGGAGATGCTGAATGAAAACGGTCTCTATTTGGGTTTTCACGCGCCCACGCAATACTACGACGACGAACTGACCGCGCTCTACAACACCTGGCTTCAGGAGAAGCGCACCCCCGAAGAGTTGAGAAGGCTGCGCGAACTGGCAGCCGTTCCGGAGGGCGCTCCCGTGCCCCGTCTGAAGGCGCAGGAAGCGGCAACCGCCCCCAAAGAGCGCTATGAGATCGAGACCGCCTTCTACATGGACACGGAGAACAGGTTCTACGAGGACATGAAGGGCTATCTGAAAGGCGAGCTCGGCGTAAAGTGCCCGATTATTGGCACCTCCGATCACGGCCACACCACCAGCCCGTATCCGATGCTGACTTCTCTTTCCAGGCTGGATGTGGTGGACGGCCATGTCTACTGGGAGCACCCGGAAGCCCCTCCGCCCGTGAACACTCCCATGGTCAACGATCCGCTGCATTCCACGGTGGTGCAACTTTCGCGCACGGCCTTCGCCGGCAAACCTTACACGGTCAGCGAAACCAACCATCCTTTTCCCAACGAGTGGGCGAGCGAGGGAATTCCGATCATTGCCGCCTACGGAGCCTTCCAGGACTGGGACGCCATCGTCACATACACGTTTGAGCCCAAGCGGGCGCCGGACTGGAAGCCGTACGTCGGGGACGCATTCGACATCTCGCTCGATCCCGTTCGCATGACGGAAATGGCCGCCGGCGCTTTGCTGTTCCTGCGCGGCGACGTGCAGCCGGCGCGGCAAACCGTGAACAGGACCTACTCGCGAGAGGAGGTGCTGGGAAGCCGATTGCTGCCGCATTCCGAGGAGCCCTGGTTCACCCCCGGTTTTCCGCTGGTCCTGCCTCTGGAGCATGCGGTCCGCATCCAGTCGCTGGACGGTCCGCCAACCGCGAGGCTCACCGCCACCGACGCCAATCCGATCGTCTCCGACACCGGGGAACTCGCCTGGTACGCGTCCGCGGAGGGACTGGTCACGGTGGAAACCGGCCGGACCGAGGCGCTGGTCGGCTTCCTCCGGGCGAACCATAAGGTTTTGCGGAACCTGGACGCCGATATCACGAACAACTTCGCCACCATCGTGCTGTCTTCGCTGGACGGGCAGCCTCTGGCGCGAGCGGAAAGGATGCTCCTCACGGCCGGCTCGCGCCTGGCCAACACCGGCATGAAGTGGAACGATGCGCGCACCAGACTCACCGACCAGGGCGGATGGCCCACGCTGATCGAACCGGTTGCCGGCGCGGTGACGCTGCGCAACATTGAGAAGGTCACGGGCGTGACGGTGGCCGCTCTCGATGGCGCCGGAAAACCGGTGGGCGAACCGATTCGTGCAAAGAAGACGGCGGAGGGATGGGTGTTCCCGATCGGCGTCCCGGTTACCACCTGGTATGTGGTCTCGGTCAGCCGGGATTGAGAGAATTGTGACTGATCCGAACGAGACGATGACGCGCCGGGATCTGCTCGGCCGGGCCATGGGAGCGGCCGCGCTGGCTTTGACGCTGGACGCGGCAACGCCGGAAGCAGCCCCGCGGATCAGGGACTCCTTCGATTTCGCCTGGAAATTCTTTCATGGCGATGCGCCCGGCGCCGAGGAACCCGGCTTTGTGGACACAGGATGGCGCAGTCTCGATCTGCCGCACGACTGGAGCGTCGAAGGGCCTTTTTCCGCGAAAGAGCCCAGCGGGGGCTCCGGCGGACATGCGCCAACGGGCATCGGCTGGTATCGTAAACGGTTCCGGCTGACCGAGTCGTATAAGAATCGCGGAATCTCCGTCGAGTTCGATGGCGTCTATCAGAACGGCGAAGTGTGGATCAACGGGCAATACCTGGGGAAGCGCCCTTACGGGTACATCAGCTTCACGCACGATCTCACTGGATACCTGAACGCCGGGGGCGACAACGTGATCGCCGTAAGAGTGGATAACTCCCTCCAGCCGAATTGCCGCTGGTATTCCGGGTCGGGCATCTACCGGCACACGTGGCTGACGGTGGTGAATCCGGTCCATGTGGAGCGTTGGGGGACATTCGTGAGCACGCCTCGGGTTTCGCGAGAGGCGGCCACCGTCCATATCAGGACCGAGGTGCGTAACCAGAGCGCGGGGGCCGCGGCATGCACGCTGACCACTGCACTGGTGGATCCCGAAGGCAACACCATCGGCACGGCGGCGGCTGCGCAGGAGATCGGCCCCGGCGCCCGGTACGAGTTCGTGCAGCAGATGGCTGTCGACAAGCCGCGCCTCTGGAGTGTGTCCACACCCTCGCTCTACAATGTGCACAGCACGGTCCGGGTGGGCGAACAGGTGGTGGACGAATACGAAACGCCATTCGGCATCCGCGAAGCGCTCTTCGACGCGGACCGCGGGTTTCTGCTCAACGGCGAACACGTCAAGCTGAACGGCGTGTGCCTGCAC
>CAYVPZ010000655.1:0-3188 GCA_964453955.1 uncultured Solibacteraceae bacterium
CCTGCGCCCTGCCGCTGGACGAGGATGATCGCGAGACCGGTTTTCGGATTGGAGGCAGGCCGCTGCCGCCGTCCGGCCAGTTCCTGCCCGCCGATTACCGCGTGGTAAGCCCGGGATTCTTCCGCGCACTCGGCATTCCCCTGCTGCGCGGCCGGGGCATTACGGAGCGCGATTCGCACGACCGGCCGCTGGTGGCGGTGATCGATCGGGCTCTGGAACGGCGATACTGGCCGGCCGGCGTCGAAGGGCCGAAGGACCCCATCGGCCAGAAGATTTCGATTCACGGCCACGCCATCGAGATCGTCGGCGTGGTGGGTGAGGTGAACGGCGCGGGTCTGAACCGCCTGCCCACCCCAACCATCTACCTTTCCTACCAGCAGGACGTGGAGCCGCGCATGGCCCTGGTGGTGCGGCACCCGCAGGCGAAAGAGATGGTGAACGCCATCAAGGGGGCCGTCTACGCGGTGGACAAGGACCAGCCAGTATACAAGATCCACACCATGGACGACGTGGTGGCGGGCTCGCAATCGTCCTCGCGCTTCACGCTCCTGTTGTTGGGCGTTTTCGCGGCGGCGGCGCTGGGTCTGGCGGCCATCGGCATCTACGGCGTTATCTCTTACTCGGTGACCCGGCGCACCAGCGAGATCGGGATTCGCATGGCGCTGGGCGCGGGCCGGGAATCCGTGCTGCGTCTGGTGGTGGGCAATGGCATGGCGCTGGCGGGCGTGGGCATCGCCATCGGCCTCGCCGGCGCGCTGGGGGTTTCGCATCTGCTGGGCAGCCTGCTGTTTGGGGTGAGCGCGAACGATCCGCTGGTCTTCGGACTCACCGCCATCGTGCTGGCCGCGGTGGCCTTTTGCGCCGCTTTGATTCCCGCTCTGCGCGCCACGCGCATTGACCCCGGCGAATCGTTGCGATATCAGTAGGAGCGTGAATACCGCCGGCTGGACGCTGGTTCTGAAGTCGATTGCATTCCAGCTGGTGACCGGGGGCATCCTGTTTGGATGCGCCGGTACGCTGCGCTGGCCGTGGGCCTGGGCGTGGTTGGGCGGCGTCCTGGCGACCCAGCTCGCCACGGTGTGGATTCTGGCCTGGCATTCGCCGGATCTTCTTGTCGAGCGCTCGCGGCTGCAACCCGGCACCAAACGCTGGGACAAGTTTGTTTGCCCGGGGATGGCTCTGGCGGGACCGCTGCTGACCATGATCGCGGCGGGGCTGGAGCGGCGTTTTCACGGCGAGCGCTGGCCCGTTTGGACGGAAGCGGCCGCCCTGCTGGTCACGCTGGCCGGTGGCGCGGTGGCCGCCTTCGCCATGTACGTCAACCGGTTCTTCTCCACCACCGTGCGCATCCAGAGCGAGCGCGGGCACGTGGTGGTGAGCGGCGGGCCGTACGGCGTGGTTCGTCATCCCGGCTATGTGGGGATGCTGCTGGTGTACGCGGCCATTCCCTTCGTGCTGGGCTCGCGGTGGGCTCTGGAGCCCGCGGCGCTCACGGTGATGCTGGCGGTGGTGCGGACCGCGCTGGAGGATCGCACGCTGCGGGCGGAGTTGCCCGGGTATGCGGAGTACGCGGGGAAGGTACGCTACCGGCTGGTGCCGGGGGTCTGGTGAGCTGTACCGCCCAAGTAGTCGCCGGCGATGCGCAGAAGATCGCCGTCGGTCATAACGCCATACTCGACCCGGGCCTCCTTGCCCGGAGCGATGAAGTAGTAACCCACTTTGACTTGACCGGCGCGAAACGTGGTAATCCTCGTCCCGATGTGAATGCGAAACGACACGGCGTAGACTTCATGAAAGGCGAAACCGGCTTTCCGGAACGGCTCGCGAACCTGGAATGGGTACAACTGGAAATCGGCCAGCGCCTCATTGGTGTCGGGGTTCGCCTTGATTTCTTCCTCCTTCACAGGCGGAAAGAAGGCCACGACCGTTGGGCCGCGAACAACGATCGCCGGCTGTTCACGGGCAGCAGCAGCCAGAGACATTCCGAGGACCGTAAGCAGCTGGCGCAGCGTCTCATCTCACACCTATTCCAGCACGAAGACAGGTCCGTCTCGGTTACCATGCGATAGATGCTGGTGCTTGCTTCGAAATCGCCGCGACGCGCGGAGATCCTGCGTGCCGCCGGGCTGCCGTTTGTGGTGCGGCCGGTGGATGTCCAAGAAGAGCGCCGTGCCGGCGAATTGCCTGCGAATTATGCCCGCCGTCTGGCCATGGACAAGGCCGCCGCGGTGGCCAGCGGCGCCGGAGAGGTGGTACTGGGAGCGGATACCATCGTCGTGGTGGACGACGTGGTGCTCGAGAAACCGCGCGACGGGGCCGATGCGCGCCGCATGCTGGAACTGCTCGCGGGCCGCTCGCACGAAGTGATCACCGCCATTTGTCTGCGCATTGGTTACCGCTCGGTGGTGGACGCCGCGGTCACCCGCGTGGTGTTCGCGCCGCTTACGCCCGCCGAAATCGACGACTATGTGGCCAGCGGCGAGCCCATGGACAAGGCCGGCGCATACGCGATTCAGGGGCTGGCGTCGAAGTTCATCGAGCGGATCGAGGGCGACTACTGCAATGTCGTCGGGCTGCCCGTGGCGCTGGTGTACCGGTATCTGGGCGCTTCAGGAAACCGCTGACCCGCAGCTGGGACAGAAGCGCGCTTCCGGCGCCATTGCCGCTCCGCATTTCGCACAGAAAAGGCGCGGAGCCGGGGCCACCGGCGACTGGCGAGTCAACAGCTTCACCACGGCGATCACAACAGCGGCGACGCCGAGCATCATCAACAGGCCGATCAGCCTTCCACACCCGAATCGAAACATGCCGCTTTCAATCGTACTCCCCACCGCCGCACACGTCCAGATACGATGGGAGTAGTTCCATGCAATTCCTAACTGAAAGCCTTATTCAACTCATTACCCAGACGTCCACGAATCTGCCGCCCGACGTGCGCGCGGCCATGGCGACAGCGATCGCGGTGGAAAGTCCGCATACGCAGGCCTCGCAGGCGCTTAGCATCATCGCAACCAACATCGACATGGCGCACGACGACGAGGGGGCCATCTGCCAGGACACCGGCATGCCGACGTTCATCGTGCACACGCCGGTGGGCGTGAACCAGATGGCGGTGGGGCGGGCCATTCGCGAGGCCGTGCGCGAGACCACGCGGCGGGGCAAGCTGCGGCCCAATTCCGTCGACTCGC
>CAYVPZ010000656.1:0-3187 GCA_964453955.1 uncultured Solibacteraceae bacterium
CATCCCCGATCAGTTCTTCGACCGCACCCGCGGCCGCGTCTCCACGTTCTTCGGCGAGGGCCTGGTCGCGCACATCAGCTTCGCCGACCCCATCTGCCCGCAATTGGCCCGCCTGCTGCACGCCGCCTGTCAGTCGGCCGGCGTCAACGCGAAGCTCGGCGGCGCCTATCTGTGCATGGAGGGCCCCGCGTTTTCCACCAAGGCCGAATCGAACGTCTACCGGAGCTGGGGCATGGACGTCATCGGCATGACCAACCTGCAGGAGGCCAAACTGGCTCGGGAAGCCGAGATCTGCTACGTCACCGTGGCCATGGTGACCGACTACGATTGCTGGCATCCCGCGCACGAAGCGGTCACCGTCACCGAGATCGTCGCCAACCTCACCAAAAACGCCGAGCACGCCTGCGCGGTCGTGGCCGAGGCCGTGTCGGCCATGCCCGAAACGCGCGAGTGCGGCTGCGGATCGGCGTTGAAGCACGCGCTCATCACCGACCCGAAAACCGTGCCGCCGGACACCCGCGAAAAACTCGATCTGCTGGTTGGCAAGTATCTGGGATGAGTTTCTTCCGCGACGTCGTTGAACCGCTGGCCGACCGTTTCGAGCCCGCGCTCTGCGATGAATACGTGCGTTTGTTCGCGCCGCTCATTGAAAGTGTCTACCCGGACCTGCGCGCCGGCGACCTGATCCAGCGCTACCAGCGCGTGCGTCGCGCGCGGCCCGTCTCCCAAAACCCGGCCCGCGTGTTCGTGCTGTCGCGCGTCACCCTCGGCGCCGATGTCGCGGTCACCAGCATCGTTCTCGACGCCGCGAAGAAGCGCTGGCCCGATGCGCAAATCGTGTTCGCCGGCCCGCCGAAAAACTACGCGCTATTCGCGGCCGACCCGCGCATTAGTCACCTGTCCGTCGCCTATCCGCGCGCGGGCACGTTGGCGGAGCGCCTCGCCGTGCGCGATGCGCTGACCGTCACCGATCCGCACGCCATCGTCATCGACCCCGATTCGCGTCTCACCCAGCTCGGCCTCCTGCCGGTCTGCCCCGAAGACCGCTACTACTTCTTCGAAAGCCGGGCCTGGGGCGGCGATTCCGCCGATTCGCTGGTGGCGCTCACCAGGCGCTGGGTCGCGGAAGTGCTAGGCGTTCCGGATGCGCGCGCGTTTCTCGCGGTCCCCCCTTCCCCGCACCAGCCCGATGTCACTGTCAGTTTCGGGGTGGGCGAGAACCCGGCCAAACGCCTGGCCGCCCCATTCGAGTCCGAACTGCTGCGCCTGCTGGTCTCCCGTTACGGCCACGTGCTGGTGGATTCGGGCGGCGGGGGCGAAGAGGCTGAGCGCGTCCGTTCCGCGGTGGGGGCAACAGATGATCGCGCCGAAATCTTCACCGGTTCGTTCGCCGAGTTCGCCGCGCTCATCGCCCGTTCGCGCTTGTACGTCGGATACGATTCGGCCGGGGGCCACGTGGCCGCCGCCTGCGGCACGCCCCTGGTAAGCGTCTTCGCCGGCTTCGCGTCGGAACGGATGTTGCAGCGCTGGCGTCCCGACGGCCCCGGCCCGGTTCATCTGGTGCGTGCCGAAGGGCGCGCGCCCGGCGACGTGCTCGCCGAGGTGGAGCGGGAACTCGAACTCTTCCGGTCGCCTCAGGCGCCCGGGTAAGATCGCGGATCGAAGGCGCCGAGAAATCCCTGACCTCACTGGCCGAGCAATACGGCTGCAGGAAGATTCTGAGAATTGGCCACCTTTACAGATGACCCCTGCCCATCTTCTTGTAGCTACAGCGCCATCGTTCTCCGCAAGCGTTGAGCCGAGCCCGTGGAGCAGGCGTTTTCGCCTGCGCTGCTAATTGCCGAGGCTGAAGTTGATGTCGATCAGCGTGCTCACTTCCACCGGGCGGCCGTTGAGCAGCGTAGGCCGGTAGACCCAGCGCTTCACGGCATCGGCCGCGGCCTTCTCCAGCGCCCGCGGACCGCTTACGAACTGGAGATCCTGCACTGCGCCTTCCTTGCCGATCACGGCCTGGAATCGCACGGTCCCCTGAATTCGCATCTGCCTCGCCATGGTGGGATAGACGGGCTCCACCTTCCGGAGCAACAAGGCCGCCTGCAGCTTGCCGCCCACCTGGATGCGCCGCTGCGCCGCGGGAGGAGCCGCCACCTGCGGCGGGGGAATGATGTCCACCCGCTCGGGCAGGATGGTCCCGGCCGGGACAGCGGACCCACCGGCCAGTGCCGGTGCAGGTTCCATCAGCGTGACGCGCCCCTCGCTCGCCTCTTCGCTTTTCACTGGCGCCGGCGGCGGCGTGAATGGGCGAAGCACCGGCGGGGCGGGCTTCGGCGTCTCCACCGCCGGCGGGGTAACCGGAGGACTCTGTGTCTGGGGATTCGCGCTCGCCACCGGTTGCGGCGTCTCCGCCGGCGCGGGCGCCTCCGCCGCCGCGTCCGGCTTCTTCGCGGCCACGGCCGATTCCCGAACCACCGCTCCCGACTTCTCCACCACCTCCAACTGGAACTCCACCCGCTCCGACGACGACTCGTAGAACAGGTGACCCGCCCCGAGTTGCCCGGCCGTCAGCGGCACCATCCGCGGCGCCTTCTGGTCCTCCAGGATGGACAGCCGCCCCTCGCGGGCCCGCGCCACCGGCACGCTCTGGCCGTTCCAGCGCAGACTGATCAGCCCGTTGTCTTCGGATTCCACCCCCAGTTGCAGCGTGGCGGCGGCGGGCGGCGGCGCCGCACGCCCCGGCAACCACGCGCTTCGAAACCACACCGCGCCGGCCGCGCCCATGGCCACCACGGCGACAAGAATGATCCAGATCCAACTGACCCGTTTTCGCTTCGCCGGCACGTGCGCCGCCCACGATCGCAATTCCGCGGCCGCGTCTTCGTCCGGGGCCGCGGAGTGAGCCGCGGTTGGCGCCACGGCGTGCACCGGAGCTGGCCGCGGTTCCGCCGCGGGGGCCTCCCGACGCGCTGGCGCCGGGGCCAGGGAGGATCGCAGAAGTTCCACGGTCTCGGCCGGACTGCGGGCTGCCGCTTCGCGGGCGGGCGGTTCCTCTTCTGGCGGGGCGGCGGCGGGCTCGGCCCCCGTCACCCGCTCCGCATCGCCGGTCGAAACCAGCCGCAGCATGCTTTCCACCGGTTCGGGCGGATCGGTACTCGGGAGCTGGCTGAGGGGCGGGACTTCGGTCGCATGG
>CAYVPZ010000657.1:0-756 GCA_964453955.1 uncultured Solibacteraceae bacterium
TTTGGCATCTCCTGGTGGATGATGCCGCTCCCGGCGGTCATCCACTGGACGTCGCCGGCGCCGATCGCGCCCCGATTGCCCATACTGTCTCCGTGTTCCACGCTTCCCGCCAGGACATACGTGATGGTCTCGATTCCGCGGTGCGGGTGCCAGGGAAACCCGGCCAGGTAGTCCTCGGGGACGTCATTGCGGAAGTCGTCCAGAAGGAGGAACGGGTCGAATTCGGAAGTACTGCCGAAGCCGAACGCACGGCGCAGATGCACTCCAGCGCCTTCGAGTGTGGGCTTGGACTTGATTAGCCGTTTGACCGGGCGAAGGGACATAACAGTCTACGGTATCATCCGGCGGCCGGCTATGGATGCTCCGGCCGCCTCTCGGCTCTTATCAGCACTGCCGCGCTCAGGGAGCTGGCGAGCGCCAGCCCCGCGGCGACCCACAATACCGCGCGATAGCCGGCGACAAACGCTTCCTGGACAGCTTGCTCTCCGCGCACGTCCCCCGTTGTGGCGGCGGCCAGCCTGGATCGCTGGGCTTCGATTTGCGCCCGCACCGCAGGCGCCACGTGGAGACGGTCCATCCGCCGTTCCAGAGCGCTCTGGAAAACTCCGCTGAGCAGCGCTCCGAAAACCGCCACCGCCAGCACGCCGGCAATGCGCGAGGTGGCGTTGTTGATCCCGGAGGCCGCCCCCGCGTAGCTTTGTCCTGCTGCGTTCATCACGGTTGGGGTGAGCGGGGCGACGCTGATTGCCATGCCCA
>CAYVPZ010000657.1:766-3177 GCA_964453955.1 uncultured Solibacteraceae bacterium
CACCGCGGGGAAGAAGGTGGTCCAGTAGGGCCCGCCAATGCCCGGCCTGGCAAACAGGGCGAATCCGGCGGCTGCGAGCAGGGGACCGATGGTCAACGGAACCCTGGCGCCATATTGATCCAGCAGCCCGCCAGACCAGCGCGACAGCAGGAACATCAACAAAATGAAAGGCAACAGAGCGGCCCCAGCTTCGGTTGCCGAATAGCCCTGCACCTGGATTAAATCGAGCGGAAAAAAGAAAAGCATGCCGCTCAACCCGGAGTAAAGAAACAGGGTGAGCAGATTGGCTCCCGTGAAATTGCGGGAACGAAATAAACGGAGCGAAACCATCGGCAACGGGGTGCGTGCCTCGCGGCACAACAGCGCGATCAGCGCGATGGCTCCGACAGCGCCCGCGGCCGGCACGGATTCGATCAGGGCGAAGACGATTCCGCCGAAGCCGATTACGGCAAGCAGGCCGCCTGGCCAGTCGAACTGCCGGCTCGGATTGCCGGCCCGGCTTTCCGGAACCTTCCACAGAGTCAGCAGCAGGACGGCAAGCCCCACCGGCACATTGATGAAAAACACCCACCTCCATGAGCCGTGCTCGACGAACCACCCGCCCAGTACGGGACCGATGGCGGCGGTGATGGAGGTAAACCCGGACCACGTCCCAATCGCGCGGCCGCGCTCCTTCTCCGAAAAACCAGCGCCGATCAGGGCCAGACTGCCGGGGACCAGCAACGCGCCGCCGATTCCCTGAAGCGCCCTGGCGACGATCAGATGCCCGATGTTGGGGGCTAATCCACACCAGGCGGAGGACGCCGAGAAGACCACGACGCCGACGGCGAAGATCTTGCGGCGGCCGTATAAGTCTCCGAGCGACCCGCCAATTAACAGCAGGGCTGCCAGGAAAAGGGCGTAAGATTCCACGACCCATTGAACTTCCGCCAGGGTGGCATGCAGGGCCGATTGCAGCGCCGGCAGAGCCACGTTCACGACGGTGCCGTCAATGAACGCCATGCTGGAACCGAGAATGGTCGCGGCCAGAATCCAGGGGCCGTTCTTTGTTGCCGCTTGCTCGCACGAACCGGCGAGGATTTCGCCTTCGTCGCAAGGGAGTCTGGCGATCGTGGCCATAGTCCATTCTGTACCGGGCGTGGAGAGAACGAAGCCCGGCTCAATCATCAGGGCCGCTGGACTAACCGCTGTTCCATTCCCTTAATCAGGGGCTGCTGGAACTAAGGCTCCATCTAATGGTGGGCGCGACAGGACTCGAACCTGTGACCTCCTGCGTGTGAAGCAGGCGCTCTAACCAACTGAGCTACGCGCCCGAGGGCAGGGCGAAACACTCAGTCTATCACTACGGCTCCACGATGTTGTTGCGCACGGCGTAGCGAACCAGCTCGCCGATCGAGTGCAGGTCGAGCTTGTTCATGATGTTGGTGCGATGCGTTTCGGCGGTCTTCACACTGATGTTGAGGGCCGCCGCCACTTCCTTGTTGCTCTTGCCTTCGGCGAGCAACTGGACGATTTCCCGCTCCCGCGCCGTCAGGCGGCTGCGCTGGGTCACGCTGGTCAGCGGCCGCTCGGTCCCCTGCAAATACGCCGAGAGCAACATGTCGGAGATCCGCGGGGAGAAGAATGTCCGGTGCTGCAGCAGCGCCTCGACGGCGGAGACCAGGTCCCGGCCGGCGTCGCTTTTCAGCACGTAGCCGCGGGCGCCGGCGTCCAACACGTCACGCACCATTTGTTCGGTCTCGTGCATGGTCAGGATCAGCACCTGCGTCTGCGGGCTGGTCCGGGCGATGCTCCGGGTGGCCTCGAGGCCGTTCATTTCGGGCATGCCCACGTCCAGCACGGCGACGTTGGGCTGCAACTCCTGCACGCGTTCGCAGGCCTCGCGGCCGCTCGACGCCTCGGCCACCACTTCCCACCCGGGCTGCGCCTCGAGCAGCGACTTCAGGCCACGCCTCACGATCTCATGGTCGTCCGCGACGATAATACGCACTTGTAGCACAGGGCCTTCCCCTACACGCACAATACAGTCCCATGCGGTGGTCTGGCAAGTAGACACATCCCGGTTGCATTCTGTTTCAGGCTATTCTGAGGTCATGCTGGGGATCGACCTGAAGGCCGCCCGCGCGGCGTGGACGGTGGTTTGGACGGTTGTTCTGGCCGCGCTGCTGGTGGTTGTCGCCTACCTGATTCGTGAAACCCTGATGGTCTTCGCGGTGGCCCTGTTTCTGGCTTACATGCTCACACCGCTGGTGGACTTCGTCGTACGGTTCACCCGGTCCCGACTGTCGCGCACACCGGCTCTGGCGGTGGTGTACCTGGTTCTGATCTGCGTGCTGACGGGGCTCAGCGTAACGGTGGGGTCCCGGATCGCCGCCGAGGCCTCCAGTCTCGCGGAACGGATGCCGGCTCTA
>CAYVPZ010000658.1:0-3174 GCA_964453955.1 uncultured Solibacteraceae bacterium
CCTGCTGCTTGTAGCTGTGGTCGTGCTCTTCGTCGACCACGATCAGGCCCAGATTGCGCACCGGCGCGAACACGCCGGAACGCGTGCCCACCACCACCCCGGCCAGACCGCCGCGGATGCGCCGCCACTGCTCGGCCCGTTCCGCGTCGTTGAAGGCGGAGTGCAGAATGGCCACGCGGTCGCCGAAGCGGTGCGCGAACTGTCCGGCCACCGACGGCGTCAGAGCGATCTCCGGCACCAGCAGCAGCGCGCCTCGACCCAGCGCCAGGCAGGCGTCGATGGCGCGCAGGTACACTTCGGTCTTGCCCGATCCGGTTACGCCCTGCAGCAGGAATGCCTTGAACTGGTCGCCGCGCAGCGCCGCCTCAATCTGCTGGTACGCGCACAACTGGTGCGGGTTGAGGGTGCGCTCGGGCCGGATCGGCTCCCGCCACGTCACCGGCGATTCGGTCTCCAGCTTCACCAGGTTTCGACGCGCCAGAGCGCGCGCGGCCGGACTCGCCCCCTTCACCATGCCTTCGAGCTGCTGCACGTTGTGTGAACCCGCGTGCAACTCCAGATACGACAGCAGCTCGCGCTCGGCCTTCGGCAGTTTGCCTTCGCTTCGAGTGACGAACTCCACACGCAGCCGTGCGGCCGACGCCCGCAGCGGATCGCGGTCGGCCTCCAGATCCTCCACCACGATGAACCCGCGCTTCTCCAGGGACCGGATCACGCTCGCGGCCCCCGCGACTTTCTTCTTCAGATACTCCGCCGACGCCGGCCGCGCATCCAGCAGCGCCAGCGTCTGCAGCACCGGGTCCTCGCTGGCCGGCCCCAGCAGAAGCTGTCGCGCGGCGTCGCGGCCCGCGTCGGTCAACGAATACAGCTTCGACCGCCGCACTTCCCCGGTCAGCGGCGTCATGCCGCGCAGCACCTCGCCCAGCGGCGCGCAATAATACGACGCGATCCAGCGGCCCAGATCGAGCAGCCCGGCGCCCAGCACCGGCTCCTCATCGAGCAACCGGAAGGCGTCCTTCATCGAGCCATTGGGCGGCGAATCGTGGACCGCGAGCACCACGCCGGTCAGCTTACGCCCGGCAAACGGCACCAGCATGCGGCACCCCGGTTGCACGCGGTGCTCCAGCGTCTGAGGCAGGCTGTATGTGAACGCCTGGTCGAGCGGGATGGGGAGGCTGACGTCGCAGTACATCAAACCCTGATTAGTGCAGCAAGGCCGCCGGAAGTATCAATCCGCGACACTCCCCCAGGCCGATTCTTCGGAATCCCGGCCGCTCGCACCAGCCGCGCAGAATCACCTCGTCGCCGTCTTCGAGAAACCGCCGTTCCTCGCCGGTGGGCAGCGGGATGGCGCGCCGGCCCCCTTCGGTCAGCTCCAGCAGGCAACCGGCCGATTCCCTCTCGGGGCCGGAGACCGTGCCGCTGGCCAGCAGATCGCCGGCCATCAGGTTGCAGCCGTTCGAAGTGTGGTGGGCCACCATCTGCGCCATGGTCCAGTACATGTCGCGAAAACCGCCGCGGCTCAGGGCCACCGGCGCCATACCCTCCTGCTGCATCTTCGCACTGGCCAGCAGCACTTCCAGCGTGATGTCCGCGCCCCCGCTGTGCTGGTCCTCTTCCCAGAACAGATACGGGAGCGGTTTCGGGTCGTCCGCGGGCCGTTCGAAGGCCGGGACGCGAAACGGCGCCAGCGCCTCCAGCGTCACCACCCATGGCGAAACGCTGGTGGCGAAGTTCTTGGCGAGGAACGGCCCCAGCGGCTGGTATTCCCACGCCTGGATGTCGCGGGCCGACCAGTCGTTCACCAGGCAAACCCCAAACACGTGCTCCTCCGCTTTCGCAATGGGCACCGCCTCGCCAATGCGTTGCAGGCCCGCGCCGTAGAAGCCCACTTCCAGTTCGTAGTCCAGCCGCCGCGTGGGTCCGAACGTCGGCTCGGTGGCGTCCGGCCCCTTCGTCTGACCGTTGGGACGGCGCACCGGCGTGCCGCTCACCATCAGCGTCGACGCGCGCCCGTGATAGGCGATGGGCACCCACTTGTAGTTCGGCAGCAGCGGCTGGTCCGGCCGGAACAGCCGGCCCACGCGCGTGGCGTGATGAATGGACGCATAGAAATCGGTATAACCGCGCTGCAGCGTGGGCCGCAGCAACAGGGCATCGTGAATGGGCGTGAGCAGCGCTTCGGCTTTTTCCTGTTTCCGCGACCCCGCGCGCAGCAGCCGCGAAATGGACAGCCTAACCTCGGCGCGCTCGGCCGGCGTGAGCGTCATCAGCGGGTTCAGATAGGAAGACTCGAAGAACGGCGCAAAGGTGACGTCCACGCCGGTGAGCAGTCCCGTGCGGAAGCACTCGCCGACGTCGAGAACGAAGTCGCCGATGGCCGTCCCGATGCGATCCGCCTTGCCGTCGGCGCGAAACACGCCGAAGGGCAGGTTCTGAATGGGAAAGCCGCAATCGGGCCGGTTGGCGCTCTCCACCCAGCTCGCGAGCGCGGCGTCGTGCGTCTCATTCAACTCCCGGGGCATAGTCTACAGCAGGTGCAACTGCTTCATGGCGCGGATGGGCTCGTCGAACGAGCACGATCCGAAGGCGATGGCGAATCCCGCGCGCACCTCCTCAATCTGCTCGTGACTGGCCCAGTGGTGGCGCCAGCTCACCCCGCGCTCGTCGAAGGTGAAGCCCGCCGGCGAGGGCTCGCGCAGCAGTTCGGCCAGCAGCTCCGGGCGGATTCCGGCGTAGATGAACACGGCCGCCAGCAGCACGTTCAGGAAGCCGTACATGAGCACGCGGCGGTTGTCGTCGGTGTCGTAACTCAGCCGGTATTTGCCGCAGAACGGATGGTGCAGCCCGGCCGTGGCCTTGAACGGTACGTTGTGGCGGCAGCACATGGTGAGGAATCCGGAGACCTCGTCGATGGAGGGGAACATGTTCTCGCGAACGCCGCCGGTGCGGATCTTGGCGCGCGCGCCGCCCTTCTGAATGGCGGTGATAAAGGGCAGCGGATCGGTGGACAGCGGGACCTCGAAATACGCGCGCAGTCCTTTGGGCACGGACGCGGCAAACGCGCCGACGTCGTTCGCGCTGGTCACCTTGATCTCCACCGAATCGACGTGGATGGTTTTGTGGCGGGCGTCGAAGGCGACGATGTCGGCCAGATCCTGATCGAGCACCGGC
>CAYVPZ010000659.1:0-3163 GCA_964453955.1 uncultured Solibacteraceae bacterium
CGTCACCATCCACAAAAACGAATCGGCCATGCTGCCGTTCCTCCAGCAGAAGATCGCGGCGCGCAAACTGCTCATCTACTCCGCGTCGTACGGGGAGAATCCGATGAGCGCCGCCGAGCTGACCAACAACACCGGCAAGACGCTGGACGGCGGGCCCATCACGATTTTCGAAAGCGCCGGCTATGGCGGCGAGGCGCTCATGAACACGGTCAAAAACAGCGACAAACGGCTCATCAGCTACGCCGTGGACCTGGGCACGCGCGTGGGCACGAAGGAAGACTCCGACGACGCGCACGTCCTCGAAGTACACGCCAGCCGCGGTTATATCAATACGAAAAACTACCTGCGCGAGACCAAAACCTACACCATCCGCAACGTCGACCCGAAGCCGAAAACGCTGGTGGTCGAGCAGCCGATTCGCGACGGCTACAGCGTGCTCAGCCCCACACCGTCGGAGACCACCGCTAACGCGCACCGATTCGAAGTGAAGCTGGGCGCGGGCGCGACGGAGAAGTTCACGGTCGAGGAAGAATTCGTTTATTCGCAAACTTTCCAGGTTTCCGGATTCACGCCCGACGTGCTGGTGGAATACGTCAGGCGGAAAGCCATTTCCGAGGAGGGCCGCCGGCAACTGGAGCAGGTCATGAACCAAAAGGGGCGCATCGCCGAAGTGGACGGCTCCCTCAAACAGACGCGGTCCGAAATGGACGACATCACGCGCGCGCAGGAGCGCCTGCGTCAGAACATCCAGACGCTGAATCACGTGAGCGGGCAACAGGACCAGGTGCAGGAGTGGTCGAAACAACTGGGGGCGGAGGAGGTGCGCATCACGGCACTGCGCGATCAGGTGTCCGCGCTCGACAAGAACAAGGCCGCGCTGGAGGCCGAACTCGGCGATATGATCGGGAAGCTGGAGTTCTGAACATGCTTCGAATACTCCCGGTTTCTCTCGTGTTTATGGCAACCGCGCTGGCGGCCGATCTGCCTGTGCGCGAAGTGATCCTTTATAAGAGCGGCGTCGGCTACTTCGCCCGCTCCGGCCAGCTCGCGCCCGGCGAAATCGCGCGTCTGGACTTCCAGGCCACCGACATGAACGACGTGCTGAAGTCGCTCACCGTCGCCGACGATTCCGGCGCGCCCATTCGCGGCCTTCGCTACGATTCCAGCCTGCCGCTGGAGCAGAAGCTGGCGGACTTCCCGTTCGCCATCGAGGACGGTCAGAAGCTCAGCGGCTTTCTGGATCATCTGCGCGGCGCGCGCGTGGAGCTGAAGTCGGCCGCGGAGACGCTGGCGGGGACCATCGTGAGCGCGCGTGCCATTCCGGAGACGCATCCCGAGCAGGATATGGCGATCATCAACAATCAGCCCGAGCGCGAGCAACTTATTCTGTTGCTCGATTCCGGCGACCTGCGCACGGTGGATCTGGACGCGGTCAGTTCGCTGCGCTTCGAGGATTCTACGCTGCAGGCAGAGCTAAAGGGCTATCTCGCCACGGTGGCGCAATCGCGCTCGAAGGAAAAGCGCAGCGTGTATATCGACTCCTCCGATGCGAAGGCGCGCACGGTATCGGCCAGCTACATGATCCCGCAGCCGCTCTGGAAATCCAGCTACCGGCTGCTTTTCGGGGAGAAGGGCGAAGCGACGCTGGAAGGCTGGGCGCTTGTGGACAACACCACCGGCGACGATTGGACTAACGTGCATCTGGCGGTGGTGTCGGGCCGGCCGGTATCGTTCATCAGCAAGCTATACGATCCGTTCTATGTGCAGCGGACCACGGCGGACGTGGAGAATGCCTACGCGCAGGCGCCGGTTGTTTATGAGGGCTCAACGAAGGAGAGCGCGAGCGGAGGCGGGATGGCGGCGGCCAACGGGCGAGCGTTGGGCGCTTTCAGGAAAGCCGCACCGCCAGTTCCTCCGCCGGCGGCAATGACGCAATCGGTGCAGGTTGAGGCCGCGGAAAGTACTGTCGCCCCCGAGACTCAAACCCGAGACCTCGGCGACCTCTTCGAGTACCGCTTCTCCGCCCCCGTCACCATTCACAAAAACGAGTCGGCCATCCTGCCATTCCTGCAGCAGAAGATCGCCGTGCGCAAGCTGCTCATCTATTCCGAATCCTACGGCCAGAACCCGATGAGCGCGGCCGAGCTGACCAACAACACCGGCAAGACGCTGGACGGCGGCCCCATCACGGTTTTCGAAAGCGCCGGCTACGGCGGCGAAGCCCTCATGAACACCGTGAAGAGCGGCGACAAGCGGCTCATCAGCTACGCCGTCGACCTGGGCACTCGCGTGGGCACCGAGGAAGACTCCGGCGACGAGCATATCCTGGAAGTCCACGCCAATCGTGGCGTAATCACCACGAAAAGCTCGCAGCGCGAGACGAAGACTTACACCATCCGAAACGTCGATCCGAAGCCGAAGACGCTCGTCATCGAGCAGCCGATCATCCAGGGACGCGAGTTGCAGAGCCCGAAACCCGCCGAGACCACGGCCAACGCGCACCGGTTCGAGGTGAAGCTGGCGGCCGGCGCAACGGAGACGTTTCAGGTGGTGGAAGAGAGTTCGGCTACCGGCACCACTTCCGTGACCAGCTTCACCCCCGATGTCCTTGTCGCCTACGTTTCGCAAAAGGCCATCTCCGACAACGGCCGCAAACAACTCCAGCAGATGGTTGACCAGAAGGGGCGCATCGCCGGCGTAAACGAATCCATCAAACAGACCCGATCCGAAATGGAGGAAGTCACTCAGGCCGAGAACCGCCTGCGCCAGAACATCACCACGCTCAACAGCGTCAGCGGACAACGGGATCAGGTGCAGACATGGTCCCTGCAACTGGAGTCGGAGGAGGTCCAATACACGAAGCTCCGCGACCAGGCAGCCACTCTCGACAAGCAAAAATCCACGCTCGAAGCCGACCTGAACGAGATGATCGTGAAACTGGAGTTCTAACCGCCCCCGGAGCGCCGTATAATTGAGAGGTAAGCAATCCGGCTCTGGAGGAGCACCCGTGAAGAAACTCGCAATGGTATTCGCGCTGGGCGCGACGTTCTCGCTGGCCGCCCTGGCCGATTCGTGGAGCGGCACCGTCTCCGATTCCATGTGCGGCGCGCAGCACGCGGCCGCCTCCGCCGACGACAAGAAGTGCGTGGAAGGGTGCATCAAG
>CAYVPZ010000660.1:0-3163 GCA_964453955.1 uncultured Solibacteraceae bacterium
TGGGATCCTCGCGAACCATCACGATCAGCGCCCCTACGCGTTCATGGGCCATGCTGAAACAGGCATCGGCGATGGCGCGATGCGCGGGATCGAGTGCCGCGGAAACGCGCGGTGAAACGTGAAGAATGCGGTCCAGTTGCAGGAAGGCGCGGCGCAGCTCCGGCTGAAACATGATCAACAGCATGATGATGAGGCCGATGGAGGCCGCATCCAGCACCCAGCTGGTGATGATCAGGTCGAACCGCCGCGCCACCAGCGAGGCGGCGTACAGGCCCGCGATCCAGAACGCGAGGCGCATGGCGCGAGCCTGACGCGCCCACCGCAACACGCCATATACGGCCAGCGTGAGCACCACGAAATCGATCAGGTTCAGCCAGCGGACCGAGGTCACCAGAGCCCATTTTACCGGACCCATGGAACGCGGCTGGCGCCGCGTGTCCCAGCGGCTACTCCGGGGCCGACTGCGGCTTCTGCGCGCCACGGTGGCAGGTGTAGCAACGCACTTCCTGGCGTCCGCCAAAGGTCTGCTCGTTGATGCCGTGCGTCATTTCGATCATCTCGCGCGCGCTTGTTTTTTCCTTCTTCTCGTCGGATGCGAAATCGCGCTCGGCGTGGCAGAATTCGCAGCGCTCGCCGAGCGAGGCGCTGAAGACGGTCATGGTGTCGAGGAACCGCGAAGCCGGCAGGTCGCCGAGCAGCTTCACGTTCTTGTAGCGCGCGGCGGCGGTGGCTTCGGGCTGCAGCAGGGCCGCGCCGGCTTCGTTGGGCTGCCGGGTCAGCACAATGGTCTGCTGTCGCTCGGCGCCGTCCCAGGTCACGCCGGTCTGAATGGTGAGCGTGTTGCCGCCGGCGGAAAGAGAGTACTTGTCGTGCAGGGTTTGTGCACGCGGGCCGGCCACGCGCGAATCCACCGTCAGGACGCCCCCGGTCCACTGCGCCTTGCTGTGCATGGGCATGCCGCGCCAGGAATTCCGGCTGTCCTCGGCGCTCGTCCGGAAGGTGAACGAGGAACGGTAGTCGCCCATCATGTCGGACACGCCAATGGTCTCGCGCACCGTGCTGCCCTGCTGCTGGATGACCATCAAATAGGCGGTCGGCTTCTGGCCGGCGAAGGTGCTGGCGTCGAGGTTCGCTTTCCACACGCCGGTGAGGGAAGGCGTTTGTGCGGCCACGCTCCAAACGCACAGGGCAAGGCTGCCCCAGCAAAGGCTGATTCTAAGCATGTGAAGTTTAGTGTACAACGGCGGCTTCAGGTTCCGCGGCCCGGCTGGGCGAGCGCGATTCGTTCATCCTGCAGGACCAGATTCGGATTGAAGAACGGATCGGGCGAAGCCAGTGCCGGCGTCCACAGCTCACAGAAGAGGGCTCGCTCGGCGGGCGTGACCACGGCGTGCCGGGTCTGTGCCTCATGGTGGTAGAGCAGGGCCGCGCTTTCCAGAATCACCGAGTAGCCGGCGCGCCGGGCGCGGAGGCACAGGTCGACGTCGTTGTAGTTGACCGGGAAGCGCCGGTCGAAGCCGCCCAGGTCGTCCCAGACACTTCGCGGAATGGCCAGGCACGCGCCGGTCACTGCGGCCACTTCGCGGGTAAGGCGCAGCCAGGGCCACCACGGCGAGGAGGTCTGCCCACGGCCCATGTGCGACGGGGTGGGCCATCCGCCCACCAGAACGCCGGCATGCTGGATGCTGCGATCGGGATACAGCAGCAAACCTCCGGCGATGGCCACTTCTTTCTTTCGCAGCGGGCCGAGCAGGGCGCCGAGCCAGTCCGGCGCAATGGGCTCCACATCGTCGTTGAGGAACACAATCACGGGCCGCGAGGAGCGCTGGACCCCGAGCGCGTTCATCACGCCAAAGTGAAACTGGCCGGAGTAGCCAACCGCGAGCGCTCCGTGCGCGGAGGCGATCTGTTCCAGCTTTCCGCCCGCGCCGCTCTCATGCGCCACCACCACCACTTCCGCCTGCGCGGCATCGCTCCGCCCGAGCGCCTGCAGGCATGTTCGCAACTGGCTGGGCGTGCGCGAGCAGATGATGATGGAAGCCTGCCCGGGTTCGCCTCGCTGCGTTTGCGCGACCGGTTCGGCGGCCGCCCGCTCGCTGGTGGAATGCCAGAGGACTTCGGGTATCCGCCGCACGGCCCGCGTCGATTCCGCGATGCGCAGCGCGAGCGCATGCGTCCAGGCGGGATCGGCGGGGTCGAGGTCCGGTGCCAGCTCTTTGAGCAAGCTGGTGCGCAGCAGAAAGCAATGGCCCCAGTACGCGGTGTGCCGCAGCAGCTCGGGTGCGAACTCCGGCGTAAACCTCGGAGTGTGGCGCCGGCCGCCGCTGTCCAGATGGTCCCAGTCGCTATAGACGGCGTCAGCAGCCGCGCCCTCGATCAACTCTCCCCACCGGTAGGCAGCGAGCGGTGAAAGAAGAACGCCGGCCGGCACGATGACGCTGTAGGCGCCCCGCGCCTGGCAAACGGCCTTCCGCCAGGTTACGGCATCCCCAAACTGCGCCAGCTCATCGGCAGGAACAGGCTGCGCGGAAACCGATTCCGCCGCCCCGGAGGAACCCGCCATGTAGCTGATGCGGGCTGGATGACGCCAGGCCGCTATGTGGCGCGCGCGCTCCGCGGGAGCCGGCTCGATCCAGCCGGACTGCTCCACCCACGCCGGATAATTCTGAATCCCGCCGGCTCCCCGCGCGCGGAGAGCGCGAGAATAGCCGGTCTTTTCGCCGATCCAGCGCAGCGAGCGGAACAGAACGCTGTTCTCCACCCGTTCGAGCCGGGCTTCCAGATCGATCTGGCGGAGCAGAAGCTGGCGCGCGAGATCGTGAGGCTCCCTCGATTCCGGTTGCAATTCAGCGCACCCCCGGACTCAGTGGCCGCATCATCACAATCCTAGCGCGAAGTTACCGCCGCGGTGGGAACAAAGAAGAAGGGAAAAGGCCGCCGGTTCAGGCGACCTTCTGGATTTTGCCGCTCTTGATGCAGGACGTGCAGACCTTCACGCGCTTGTGCGCCCCGTTGATCAGGACGCGAACATTCTGCAGGTTGAGGTTCCAGCGGCGCTTGGTCACATTGTGGGCGTGGCTGATGCGGTTGCCGAACCGCGGCCCGCGCCCGCATACATCGCATGTCTTCGCCATGACAGTATTCTCCCGAGTCGTTCAAAACC
>CAYVPZ010000661.1:0-3159 GCA_964453955.1 uncultured Solibacteraceae bacterium
CGTCGGCCTCGGCCAGGTTGTCCGCGAAGGCGCCGGACGCCGAGAACTCGCCCACCGGCTTGCTGTCGCTGCCCGCCCATGTCCACTTCTCTTCCCCGTCGATCCCCAGCAGACCCGAGTAGGGGGACTGCGACGATCCGCGCGTGCCAAAGAAGCGCTCGCACACATCAAACGGCCCTTTGCCGAATTGTTTCGAGCTGAAATTCACCTGCACCTCTCCGGGGTACCAGAAACACACCGAGCAGTGCCCCAGACAGCCGTCGGGGGCGCGCCCTTTCCGTCCACCGGCGCCCAGAGCTTTCACCGGGTGGCCCTGCAATACCCAGTTGCAGATGTCGAGGGCGTGGATATTCTGCTCCACGATGATGTCGCCCGAGAGCACGCGATCGTGCAGCCAGTTGCGAATGCGCATCTGGGCGGGCGGCGCATCCGGGTGAGTGGCGTCGAGATACGCGCAGTAATAGTAGGCCTCGGCAAAACCGATCTCGCCGATGGCGCCCGCGTGAATGCGCCGCACCAGATTGACAAACGGCGGCGCGCTGCGGATCTGGAAGCCTACCTCGAGGCTGAGCCGTCCTTCGGCTTTGCGGCCAATCTCGAGAACCCGCCGTGTGCCCGGAACGTCCACCGCCACGGGCTTTTCGCAATACACGTGCTTGCCCGCATCGACCACCGCGTTCAGATGCTGCGGGTGGAAATAAGGCGGCGTGGCGATGACGATAGCATCCACCGCCGGCGACGCGGCAATCTGCTCGAAGGCGTGCGGACCGCGGAACATCAGCGCCGGGTCGATGACGGCGAACTCATCGAAGCGCTTCTTCGCGCGCTCGAGCTGGTCGTCGAAGAGATCGCCCAGCGCCACCACGCGCGCGCCCGCGTTCTTCACCATGCTGGCCGCTACCGTGGCGCCGCGCCCGCCGCAACCGAGCAGCCCCACCCGGACCGCCGGGTTCGCCTCGGCGCCGCGCACCATCCGCGATCCCGCCATCATCAGTCCCGCAGTCTCCAGAAACGTTCGCCGGGTGCTTTCCATGCTCCCTCCTCAACCGATCAGTTTCTCCAGATACGCTTTCGACTCGCGAATATCGGCGGCCTGCGCGGGGCCGGAAATCTCCCTCTCAATCGTGATCGGCCCGCGGTAGCCCACCTCCTTGAGCCGATGGATGAAGCGCGGGAAGTCCACCCTCCCCTTGCCGATGGGGACCTCCTGGCCAAGCCGGTTCGGATCCGTCGGATAGAGGCCGTCCTTGGCATGGACGCCCATTACATACGGCCCGAGAAGATCCAGCGCGTCCACCGGATTGGCCTTGCCGTAGAGGATGAGATTGGCGCAGTCGAAGTTGACGCCCAGATTGTCGAGGCCCACCGCCTTGATCGCGCGCAGCAGCGTCACCGGAGTCTCCTGGCCGGTTTCGCAGCGGAAGGTCTGACCGTTTTCGCGGCAGTGCTCGACCACCGTCCGCAACGCCTCCACCGCTTCACCGAACAGCGGGTCGCCGGGATACTCCGGGAAGAATCCGCAATGCCCCTGAATGGCGGGGATGCCCACGAGCTTCGCGAATTGCGAACCCTGCTTCATGCGCGCCACCCGTTCGGGCCGGTACTGCGCAGGAACCAGTCCGATGGTGGCCGGGCCGTGCAGGAAATCGTACACCTCGGGTCCGGGCCCGGTGATGATCAGCGAGGTCGCTTCGATCGCGTATTTGTCGAGTGCGGCCCGCAGGCGGGCGGCTGCCGCGGCATCGGGCGAGCCAAGGAACACCTGGCAGTTGGAGAAGCCGAGGTCGCGGACCCTGCCAATGGCCGCGTCCGAGTCGTCTCCGCCGGTCACCACGCCGAGCCGCATCGGCTTTGCCGGCGGTGCGGCGATCGCATTCAGACCGGCCATCGCGCCGGCGGCCAGTTGCACGAAAGTGCGGCGATCGAACATGTCCATGGAGTCACCCCTGTCCGAGTCTTACTCAGCCAGCCGCGGACCGCAACTCGCCTGGCCGAATGGGAACATATTGCAGTCGTACCGCGGAAGCGCCCGAGGCCGCAGGGTCAGATCGTCCGAGGTGATGTCCCGGGGCTCCACGTTGAACGCCCAGCGGCATCCGGCCCGTTCCAACAGGCATTCCGTTTTCGCGGTGAACGAATGGAAACCGCCGTAGGGGTAGCAGAACGTCGCGATTTTGCCTCCGGTCATCTCCTCGAGCTGCGCAAACGAATCCCCGATCTCCCGCGCCTGCTCCGCCTCGCTCAGCGTGCTGAGGACGGGATGCGTCACGCTGTGGGATCCGATGACCATCCCGCGTTCCCACATCGATCTCAGCCCGACCGGTGAAACATAGAACTTCTCTGCGGGAGGCGCGCCCTCGGGGAAGGCCTCCAGCATCAGTGTCGCCAGAATTGCGGGGCGGTGCTCGGCGCCGATGTAGTAGTTCAGGGTTCGCTTGACGCGATTGGTGGCATCGTCGTTATCCTGCCCGCGGTAGGTGTCCTCGCGGAACCCGGCAACGTGGGCGTGGGCGAGCATATCTTCGCGCACGATTCCCGCAAGCGCCTGCGCGGCCCGCACCCCGCCCAGCCGGCCGAGGATGAGGTGGATCTGGTTCACGTCCAACAATTGTCCCGTTCGATACGGGCCCGTGGGAACGTAAAACATGCCCCACAAGCCGTGTTTTTCGAGGATCGGCAGCGCCCAGGCGCAGTGATCGGCAAGGCCATCGTCGAAAGTCAGCACGACGCCGTCGCAGGGAATGCCGGAGCGGACCGATTCAAGGAACTCTTCCCGCCCCGCAAATCCATAGCGCGCGGCGAACCATTCCAACTGCTTCTCAAACCCGTCGATGTGCAGGTAGCGGAAGTAATCCAGACCCTCCGGGGCGGGCCGGACGTAGTGGTACATGATCGCCTTCATCGGTTCTCAGCCCTGCAAAAACGGATTCCGTTCCTTCTCCCGGCCGATGGTGGTCGATTCGCCATGGCCGGGAATCACGATGGTGTGTTCGGGCAGCGGCAGCAGCTTCGTGTGGATCGAGCGCAGGATCTTCCGATAGTCGCCGCCGGGCAGGTCGGTGCGGCCGATGCTGTCGCGAAACAGCGTGTCCCCGGCCACCACTTTGTTCTCGGCGGGAATCCACACGCTCACGCTGCCCTGGGTATGGCCGGGCGTGT
>CAYVPZ010000662.1:0-3153 GCA_964453955.1 uncultured Solibacteraceae bacterium
TCTACGGCCAAAACATTTTCAGGGCCAGGTGTTTCTTGCCTTTAGACACGGGCTGTTAGCCACCAGCTCCAGCGCTTCCTCGCGCGTGCGCACGCGGCCTTCGAGCTGTGCATCCTCCACCATTTCGAGCATTTTTGAAAACTCCGGACCTGGCTGGTAGCCGGCCTTGATCAGGTCGTGCCCGGTGACCAGACGCGGCGGCTTCAGTTGCTCCGGCTCCGCCTGCTCGAAGCGTTCCCGCGCGAACTGGTAGCTGGTCAGCCCGCCATGGCTGCTCAGGCAGTCCAGCCGGTGCAGCGCCAGATGCTCGTCGAAGCGGGGCAGCCGCAGGAAGCGCTTGAGCTTGCTCTCCCTCATCTCGCGCACGTGCGAGAAGCGCATGTGATTCGCCACCAGTGCCAGCACCTGTTCCACTTCGTCGTTGGAGTAGCGCAGGCGGCCGAGAATATCCCGCGCGATTTTCACGCCCGCTTCCACGTGGCCATCGAAGCGGATGCGGTCGGCGATGCGGAACGTGGGCGGCTTGCCCACATCGTGCAGCAGCACGCCCAACGCCAGCGTGACCGAGGGATGCTCCAGCCCCTCCAGCATCATCAGCGTGTGCGTCCACACGTCGCCTTCGGGATGGAATTCGGGCGGCTGCCGCACGCCTTTCATCGCCGCCACTTCCGGCAGGATATCCACCAGCAGACCGGTTTCATCCAGCAGTTCCAGGCCTCGGCGCGCGCCGCCCTCGGTCAGAATGCGGGTCAGCTCGTCGCGAACGCGTTCGGCGGAGATGCGCCGGATCTCCGCATGACACCGCGCAATGGCGGTCATGGTGGCGGGTTCGATGGTGAAGCCAAACCGCGCGGCAAAACGGACCGCCCGCAGCAGGCGCAGATGGTCCTCGGCGAAGCGCTCCGCCGGATCGCCAATGGCGCGGATCACGCCGGCGGCGAGGTCCCCCCGCCCGTCGACATAGTCGATCACCTCGCCGGTGAACGGATCCAGCATCAGAGCGTTGATGGTGAAGTCGCGGCGCAGCGCGTCCTTGCGCGGATCCGTTTCGAACCGGACCTCGCCCGGGTGGCGGCCGTCCTGGTAAGCCTGCTCGCTGCGGAAAGTGACCACTTCCACGGTGGCGCCGCCGCGGCTCACCAGCACCACGCCGAACTTCGCGCCCACCTGCTGAGAGCCCGGCCAGATGCGCAGCACCTCCTCGGGGCGGGCGCCGGTGGCCACGTCGTAATCCTTCGGCGGATGGCCCAGCAGAAGATCCCGCACGCACCCGCCCACCAGCCAGGCGGCGTGCCCGCGCGAGCGCAATTCGGCTACAACACTTCGCGCAAGTTGTTCCGCCGCGGTCACAGTCTCATCGTAGAACAGGGATGCCGGGGCACCGTGATTTAACCGCTCAAACTTCTCCCAGCCGAGCCGATACAGGAAGAGAATGGTCGCACTCATCGGTATCCTCGTTGTGATCGGCGCCATCGTCGGCGGCTATCTGATGGAACACGGCAAGTTGCTGGTTTTGCTGCAGCCGGCGGAGCTGTTGATCATCGGCGGCGCGGCGGTGGGCACCATGCTCATTGCCAACCCCATCCCGGTCATTGTTCGTATCGTGAAGGCGGCATTCGCGCCGTTCACCTCCAGCCGGTACAGCAAGGCCTTTTACCTCGATACCCTGCGCATGCTCAGCGAGATTTTTATGCGCGCGCGCAAGGGAGGCCTGGGCAGTCTGGAGACCGATGTGGACAACCCCGACAAGAGCCCGGTTTTCTCGAAATATCCGCAGTTCATGAAGAACGAACACGCGCTGCATTTTGTCTGCGACACGCTGCGCATGGCGGTGACGGGCGGGGTGAGCCACCACGAGCTGGATCAGATGATGGAGCTCGATCTGGAGGTCCACCATCACGAGGTCAACGTGCCCGTGCAAGCGCTCACCACTATAGCGGATTCGCTGCCCGGCCTGGGGATTGTGGCCGCGGTTCTGGGCGTGGTCATCACCATGGGCGCGCTGGGCGGGCCGCCCGAGGAGATTGGCCACAAAGTGGCCGCCGCGCTGGTGGGGACGTTCCTCGGCATTCTGCTGTGCTACGGCTTCGTCGCGCCGCTGGCCGCGAACATAGGGAAAGGCAACGACGCGGATTCACACTACTACCACTGCCTGCGCACCGGCATTATTGCGTTCGTGCGCGGCGCCGCGCCGGTGCTGGCGGTGGAATTCGCGCGCCGCACCATCCCGGCCGAGGTGCGGCCTTCGTTCCAGGAGATGGAAGGCGCCTGCCGCAGCTCTGGCAAGGCGCCGGCGGCCCAGGCGGCATAGGCCATGTCCATCACTCCGCAGCCCATCATCATCGTCAAAAAAAAGATTGCGGCGCACGGCGGACACCATGGTGGCGCATGGAAGGTGGCCTATGCCGATTTCGTCACGGCGATGATGGCGCTGTTCATCGTGCTCTGGCTGATGACCACCAGCGACGACGTCAAGAAGGCCGTGGCCGGTTACTTCCGCGACCCCAAAGGACCCAGCCAGCAGACCGGAAGCGCCGTGGGCGGAACCGGCGAAAGCCTGACCGTGTCGAAAGGCCAGATGGGCAGCCTCAAGGAAAAGCTGGAAGGCGCTCTCCGCCAGATGCCCGAATTCGACAAGCTCAAAGACAACGTGAAGATGACGGTGACCGGCGAAGGGCTGCGCATCGAGCTGCTGGAGACCGAGAAAGGGATGTTCTTCGAGACCGGCAAGCAACAGCCCAGCGAATACGGCCGGGACCTGCTGGCCGAGCTGGCGAAAGAACTGGGAAAGTTGAATAACCCGATCCTCATCGAAGGCCACACCGACTCGCGTCCTTATAACAGCGCCACCTACTCCAACTGGGAACTCTCCACCGATCGCGCCAACCAGTCGCGCCGCCTGATGCAGGACAACGGGTTGCGCGGCGACCAGGTGCTGCAGGTGCGCGGCTTTGCCGACCAGCAACTGCGCGACCCCGCGCATCCCGAAGACGCCACGAATCGCCGCGTCTCGGTGATCGTCACGTATGGGCAGGCGGCCGCCGGGCCGGCGCCGGCAGCGCCCCATCCGCCGCCACCGGGAAAGAAATGAGGGTACGCTGGTGGTGACCATGACCCGCCGCCACCTGCTATCCACCGCACCGGCCACGCTGG
>CAYVPZ010000663.1:0-3152 GCA_964453955.1 uncultured Solibacteraceae bacterium
GCTGGTGGCCTGCGCCAACGTGGCCAATCTGTTGCTCAGCCGCGCTCGCGCGCGCGGCCGCGAGATCGCCATCCGCCTGGCCATTGGCGCGGGACGCTTCCGGCTGGTGCGCCAGTTGCTCACCGAAAGCCTGCTCATGGCCATCGGCGGCGGCCTGCTGGGAGTGGCCCTGGCGTATGCCGGCGTGGTCTTCCTCGGGCAGATACGGTTTCCCACCGACCTTCCCATTATGTTGTCCCTCGCCCTTGACGGACGCGTCCTTCTGTTCGCCACGGCCGCGTCCATGTTGAGCGTGATTCTGTTCGGACTGGCGCCAGCGATGCAAACCACCCGGACGGACCTGGTCCCCGCTCTGAAGGCCACGGCGTCCAACGGCCCCGCCAAACGCCGGCTGTGGGGAAGGAACGCGCTGGTCACCGGGCAAATTGCCGTCACGCTGGTGCTGCTGATGGTTGCCAGCATGGTCTATCGGGCATTCCAGTCGTACATGGGCGCCGGGCCCGGTTTCCGCACCAGCCACCTGCTCATGATGGGCTTCGACCCCTCGCTGGTGCACGCCGACGACGCGCACACGCGGCAGTTCTATAAGTACGTCCACGACCGCGCGCCGCTGGTGGCGGGCGTGGAATCCGTGGCCATGGCCAACGCAATTCCTATGTCTCCGGCTCAGGACCAGAAAGCGCTGGTGCCGGAGGGCTATCAGCTTCCCCGGGGCCAGGAGACGGTCAGCATGTTCTCCGCCACCGTGGATGAGCACTACTTCGGCACCATGGGCATCGAGCTGGTCCGCGGACGTGGGTTCCGGGTCACCGATACCGCCGATTCGCCGCGCGTCGCGGTGGTCAATCAGGAAATGGCCCGGCGTTACTGGCCCAGCCAGGAAGCCGTGGGGAAGCGATTCCGTCTGGGAGACCGTAACGGCCCCTGGGTGCAGGTGGTGGGCGTGGCGAAAACCACAAAGTACCTTTGGATCGCCGAGCCTCCCATGCCCTTTCTCTACCTCCCGTTCGCACAGAATCCCCAGTCGCGGATGACGCTGATTGCCTCCTCCCCGGGCGACGCGGCCGCGCTCGCCGCGCCCCTGCGGGAAATGGCGCGCCAGTACGACTCGAGCCTTCCCGTCTTCGACGTGCGGACCATAGCGGACTTCTACCAGCAACGCGCCGTCCAGTTGCCAAATATGCTCATAGAGACTGTCGGCTTCATGGGACTGACGGGCCTGCTGCTGGCCATGGTGGGCCTGTACGGCCTGGTGGCCTATTCGGTGTCCTGCCGCACGCGCGAGATCGGCATTCGCATGGCCATCGGCGCCAGTCAGGGTTCGGTGCTGCGGCTGGTGCTGCGCCAGGGCCTGGTTCTGGCGGGCTCGGGCATTGCCATCGGCCTGGCCATCTCCGTTTTAGCGGGCAAAGCGGTGATGTCCGCTTTCTACACCGCGCACGTCGACCTGCTGAGTTACTTCCTGGTGCCGGCGGCGCTGATCGCGGTCACCCTCATCGCCAGTTGGATTCCCGCGCGCCGTGCATCGCTGGTGGATCCGACGAACGCTTTGCGCTTCGAATAGTGGGGCGGGCTCTCAGCACGGCGCTGCCCCACGGTCCTCACTCATAGCGCAGCGCCTCGGCCGGCGCGACGCGCGTGGCCGAGGTGGCGGGATAGATGGTGGCGGCGAAGCTGATGACGAGGGCGGCGGCGGCGATCCACACGCCGTCGAGCGGGCGCGGCACGAAGGGCACGAAGCTCAGCGCGTAGACGTCGGCGTCCAGACGAAGCCAGCGGTATTGATTGGCCAGAAACGAGAGCGTGTAGCCGGAGAACAGCCCGATGGCCGTGCCCACCGCGCCAATCAGCACTCCCTGCAGCATAAACACGCGCCGGATTTGCGCCCGCCGCGCGCCCATGGACATCAGCACGGCGATGTCCCGGTTCTTCTCCATCACCATCATGGTGAGCGTGATCAGAATGTTCAGCGCGCCGATCAGCACGATGAGCCCGATGGTGACGGCGGTGACGATGCGCTCCATTTTGAGCGCGTTCAGGATGCCGTGGAGCTGTTCCATCCAGGTCATGGCCAGCAGCTTCGATCCCACGATTTTCTCGGCGGCGGCGGCCACCTGGGGCGCCTGATAGATATCGTCGAGCCGCAGCTCGATGGCGTTCACGGCGTCGGTGGAGAAAACTTGTTCGGCGGCGGCGAGCGACACGAAGGCGAACTGGGAATCCACGTCGGAGAAGCCGCTCTCGAAGATGCCCACCACGCGGAAGCGGAAGCGCGTCGGCGGGGCGCCGAACGGCGTCAGCTCGCCCTGCGGGCTCAGGATGTTGACGATGCTGTGCGGCAGCATGCCGGTGCTCTCGGCCAGACGCGCGCCGAGGACGATGCCGGGCAGGCCGTCGCCGGTTTGCAGATCGCTGAATGAGCCTTCCTTCAAGTGCCGCAGCATATCCGGCGCCGCGTCGAGCGGGATGCCTTTCAGCACGGCCTGCGACGATTGCATGGGCCCGGTGGCGAGGACGATGCCGTAGAGAGAGGGAGACGCGGCGATGACATGGGGGATGCGGCGAAGCTGGGGGTCGAGCTCGCGCCAGTTGCCGATCCCGTAGGAGGGAGCTTTTTCCTTGATAATGACGTGCGCGGTGGCGCCCAGCAGGCTGTGCTGCAGGGTGTTGCGAAAGCCGTTGTTGATGGCCAGCGCGATGACCAGCGCCATCACGCCCGCGGCGACGCCCACTACCGAGATTACCGTGATCACGGAGATCACCGCCTGCTTGCGCTTGGCGCGCAGATAGCGGCCCGCGACAAACAGCTCGAACCTGGGAACGGCGCTCATTTACTCAACCTCGTGCACAGCGGGCGGGTTGGAAACCGCCGCAGCAGGCGAAAACGCCTGCTCCACACAATCGTGGCTCACTTGCTCTCCAGGTCGCGTAAGCGGCGGGCGATGCCGATTTCGCCCTCCGGCCGCAGCAGCGGGAACAGGATCACGTCGCGGATGGACCTGGAGTTGCTGAACAGCATGACGATGCGGTCGATGCCCAGTCCCTCGCCGCCGGCCGGAGGCATGCCGTAGCAGAGCGCGCGCACGTAGTCCTCGTCCATCTGGTGCGCTTCTTCATCGCCGTGGGCGCGCGCCTCGAGCTGCGCTTCGAAG
>CAYVPZ010000664.1:0-3140 GCA_964453955.1 uncultured Solibacteraceae bacterium
GCTCGCCAGCTTGTGAGCCGCTTCCAGCACCGCGGCCTTGTCGGCGTCTTTGCGGTAGATGGGCACCAGCACCGCTTTCACGGGCGCGAGGCGCGGCGGCAGAACCAGGCCTTTGTCGTCCGAATGGGTCATGATCACGCCGCCGATCATGCGCGTGCTCAGCCCCCAGCTGGTCTGCCAGACGTACTCAAGCTGCCCCTCCTTGTTCTGGAACTTCACCTCAAACGCCTTGCCGAAGTTCTGCCCGAGGTCGTGACTGGTGCCCGATTGCAGCGCCAGCCCGTTCTGCATCATGGCCTCGATGGCGTAGGTGCGCACCGCGCCGGCGAACTTCTCCGCCCGGGTCTTGACCCCCTTGATCACCGGGATGGCCGCCACCTGCTCGGCCACCTCCGCGTAGATGTCCAGCATGCGCAGCACTTCCTCCATGGCCTCTTGGTGCGTGGCATGCGCGGTGTGGCCTTCCTGCCAGAGGAATTCGGTGGTGCGCAGGAACATGCGCGTGCGCAGCTCCCAGCGCACGATGTTGGCCCACTGGTTCATGAGCACCGGCAGATCGCGCCAGCTCTGAATCCATTTCGCGAAGAAATGGCCGATGATGGTTTCCGACGTGGGGCGCACGACGTAGGGTTCCTCCAGCTCCTTTCCGCCGGCGATGGTGACCACCGCCAGCTCGGGCGAAAAGCCCTCCACGTGTTCGGCCTCTTTGTGCAGAAAGCTCTGTGGGATGAGCAGCGGAAAGTAGACGTTCTGGTGCCCGGTCGCTTTGAAGCGCGCGTCCAGTTCGCGCTGCAGCCCTTCCCAGACGGCGTATCCGTTGGGCTTGATGACCATGCAGCCCTTGACGATCTCGGCCGGTTCGGCCATGTCGCCCTGAATGACTACGTCCTGGTACCATGCGGCAAAGTCGTCCGCGCGCGCGGTGATGCGAGATTCAGCCATTAAGACCATGGTACAAGTCGAGAGAATGAACCATCGCCACGAATCGCTCGCCGGGTTCCCGGTTGTCGTCACCATTCCGCTGCTGTGGGGCGATCAGGACGCCTTCGGGCACATCAACAACGTCGTCTACTTCCGCTGGTGCGAGACCGCGCGCGTCGAGTATATGGTTCGCGTTGGACTGTGGGTGCCGTTGCCGCCGCGGGGCTTGGGACCGATCCTCGCCAGCATCAAGTGCGATTACAAGCGCCCGCTGAATTATCCCGATACCGTCGAGGTGGGCGCGCGGATCATACGCATCGGGACTAGCAGCATGCAAATGGAGCACTGCATCGTCAGCCAGGAGCTCGGCGTGGTGGCGGCCACGGCGGACTCCACCGTGGTGCTGCTCGACTACGGCAGTAACAAGCCGGTCGCGGTGCCGACGGAGATGCGCCGGGTGATCGGCGAACTGGAGGGGAAGGAGTTCGCTCAGGGCTGAACAAAAGGGTTGCGGATGGTGAGGCCTTCTATCCGCTGGCCGTTGCGCATGTCTTCGGAATAAAGGGTGCTGCACGATGCCTCGATTGCGGCCGCGATGACCAGTGCGTCGTAGATGTGGTACCCGTGTCGCCCGGCCAGCCGCAGCGCCATGTCGTGCGTCCGGATGGTGACCGGCGGGGGCGAGGGACACAGGACGCGGATGGCCTTTAAGGCGGCCAGTACTTCCTTCCAGGGCATGGCCAGTTTGCGCACCGCAACGGCCACGAATTCGTTCAGCGTATGGACGCGGACCGTCCCACCGCCGGCAAGAAGCGCCTCGGCGATCTCCGTCTGCGGATCACCTGCCGCAAACGCATAGACGAGCACGTTGGTGTCGAAGGACGCTCGTCTACCTCTCATTAGCTTCCAGCCTGTCAAACCGGAAACCGGCAGGCGGCGGCCGACGCAACTGGCGAATGCGCTTCAAAGCCTTCCCGGCGCTGGCATCACGGGCGACATCGAACCTGCGTGCGCCCGAGACGCTGATCTCGATCTGATCGCCTACCCTGAGTTCCAGCGCCTCGACCAGGGCGGCGGGAAGCCGCACCGCCAGGCTGTTACCCCATTTTGCAACTCGCATGGCACTGCCAGTGAAAACCCCCGCGACCGTCATCAAGATACAGGTACCGGCCCTTCTCAATACGCGTAATGATGCCTTTGTCGCCGGGCTTGAGCTTAACGCGATCAAAGGCCGACCATGACCAGCCAACTGCGTGATCGTTGGGAGTGAAGACCACGCAGTCGCCAATCTGGAACGGACATTCTTGATTGGATCTTTCCATTCAGGCCCTCGCTTGGATCTCCGCAGGTATTCTCGGCGATTCCCGGCGGGCAACCTTGCCTCTACCGCCGCGGCTCCAGTTCCAGATTGAACTTTTCGCCCAGATACACACGCCGGACATCCGGGTCGTTACCCAGTTCTTCCGGCGAGCCCCACTTGAAGATGCGGCCGTTGTTGATGATGTAGGCCCGGTCGGTCACCGCCAGCGTTTCGCGCACATTGTGGTCGGTCACCAGAATTCCGATGCCGCTGTCGCGCAGGTCGAAGATGATCTTTTGCAGCTCCAGTACCTGGATGGGGTCGATGCCGGAGAACGGCTCGTCCAGCAGCAGGAACTTCGGATCGATGACCATGGCGCGCGCGATTTCCACCCGGCGCCGCTCGCCGCCCGACAGCATGTAGCCCTTGCTCTGCCGCACGGTCTCCAGACCCAGTTGCTCGATGCCGCGGTTGAGGCGGTCGCGCCGCTCCCCCGAGCGCAACGGCAAGGTCTGCAGGATGGCCAGCAGATTCTCCTCCACCGTCAGCTTGCGAAACACCGAGGGTTCCTGCGGAAGATAGCTCACGCCGCGCTGCGCCCGCTTGTACATGGGCACGTTGGTGATGTCGTCCTTATCCAGCAGGACGGCCCCCGAGTCGGGCGTCACCAGACCGACAATCATGTAGAAGGACGTGGTCTTGCCGGCGCCGTTGGGACCGAGCAGACCCACCACCTCGCCCTGCTCCACCCAGAGCGAGACATTGTCCACCACCTTGCGGCCACGGTACGTCTTGGAGATCTCGGTCGTTTCGAGGGTCATTCGTGCGGCTTCGGACCTACTTCGGCTTGCGCAGAACCACGCTGTGAGCGGGCTGTTTTTCCACCCCGTTCACCAGCAGCCTATCATCCTGGGAAAAC
>CAYVPZ010000665.1:0-3131 GCA_964453955.1 uncultured Solibacteraceae bacterium
TTGACTATGTCATTCTCAGCCAGACCCTGCAGGAAACGAGCGAGCCGCTGCAGGTGCTGCGCGACATGCTGCGCTGCGGCCGCCAGGCCATTGTGGCGTTTCCCAACTTCGGGCACTGGAGCGTCCGGCTGGCCCATCTGTTCACCGGCCGCGCGCCGCGCACGAAGCTGTTCCCCTACGACTGGTACGATTCCCCCAACATCCACTTCCTCACCGTCACCGATTTTCAGGCGCTGGCCGCGCAGGAGGGCTGGACCATCGAACGCCAGATCTTCATCGCCGGGCAGCGCCGCGTGCCGGTGTTGCCGAACCTGCTGGCGGAAACCGCCGTGTTCCTGATCCGGCGGGGCGAGGGCGGCAGGGGCTGACCTGGCAGCCCCGCAGGCCAAAGGCCTGCTCCACAAGGACGGCGGACCATTCATTTGCCGGTGTGGAGCAGGCGTTTTCGCCTGCATTCGGCCGTCTAGCGCATCATCGCCGCGAACTTCTTCCGGAATTTGCTCACCTTCGGGGCCACCACGTACGAGCAGTAGGGCTGGTCGGGGTTCCTGCGGAAATACTCGTTGTGGTAGTTCTCGGCGGGCCAGAATTCGCCGGCCGGCTGGATTTCGGTGACGATCGGGTTCGCGAACGCCTTCTCGGCATCGAGTTCCCGCACAATCTCTTCGGCCACGCGCCGCTGCTCGTCGGAATGGTAGAAGATGGCGGAGCGGTACTGTGTGCCGACGTCGTTGCCCTGGCGGTCGCGCGTGGTGGGGTCGTGGATGGCGAAGAAGACATCGATCACGTCGCGGATGGAGGTGACCGCGGGATCGAACTCCACCTGCACCACCTCGGCGTGGCCGCTTCGCCCGCCGCAGACCTGCTGGTAGGTTGGCCGGGGCACGCTCCCGCCCGTGTACCCGGACTGCACGCGCGTCACCCCCCGCATCTGCTCGTACACGGCCTCCAGGCACCAGAAGCATCCTCCGGCCAGGGTCACGGTCTCAGTGCTCATTGTCCGAGATTAGCGCATGAAGTAAACGCGCGCGGCCCCGTCGGAATAGAGCAGCCGGAAACGCTTCGGGTCCGCCAGCAGCCGGGCAAGGGCATCGTGGCCCGGCTCGTGCAAGTCGCGCTGGAAATCGTAATCGGTGAACAGGACCCAGGTCACGCCCACCTGACGCCAGAGGGCGGGCAGCCCCTCGATGTAACCGGGCACCGTCGCGGCCGGAGACCCATACACCACCGCCGGCAGAATCGGCTCGGTGTATCCCCGGCGGCCGGAGTAAAGATACAGCAGGGTATCGTCGCAAGCCGCGAAGCGAGCCTCCGGGGGTGTGCTGGCGGCAATCCAATGCCACACGGGCTGCAACCGCGCGAGTTGCCGCTGGCGTTCGCCGAAGTAATCGGGCAACAGCACCAGCGTGCCCTGCATGGTGGACCACAGCGACGCCCCCGCCAGCAGCGCAATCGCCGCCAGAACCGGAATGGCGGCCACCCGGTTGGCGCGCGCCCCGGTTTTCCAGCTCTTCACCGCCAGGCCGGCAACTTCGGCGAGCTTGGTGGCCAGACCGGCCACGTACAGCGGAAACAGCGGGTACACGAAGCGCTGGTCGGGCGGAAACTGCCACAGCAGAAGCACCCCCGCCAGCAGCGCCGCGAATACCGGGTAATAGCGGATGCCGCGGCGAAACAAAGCCACCACGCCGGCCACCGCCGCCGCCGTCATCACCCAGGAGAGGGCCCGCAGCCATGGTTCGTCCCCGCCGTGGAACAAAACCAGGCGCGCCAGCGATTCGATGATCGCGTCGGTGTTAGTCCATACCCGGTGCGGCAGGTCGGCCCAGGAGAACGTCCGCGCGTAGAAGGTGGCGTAGGACGTGTAGTAGGCGGTGATGTCATCCCGCGCGTGGAATCCTCGCGTGGCGCACCAGAGCTGCCACCCCGCGATGGCCGCCGCCATCGGCGCGAGGAACGCCACGGCCTGGCGGTACCGGCGCCGCAGTGCCAGTAGCAGCGGAACGCCGGCCGCCAGCACGATCGCGTTGGTTCGGATCAGGAACGCCGCGGCCCCCAGCAATCCCGCCACAAAGCTACGCCGGCTGGAGAACTCGCGGCCTTCGATCAGCAACAGCAGCCCCAGCAGCACGGCGGTGAACGGCAGCTCGGTCATCAGCGAGACTGCGAACAGGGTGGTGATGGGCGCGGCCGCCACCAGCACGGTGAGCGCCCACGACGGCCACCTCCGGAAACCACACCGCAGGAACCAGAGCCACGCCAGCACGAAGTAGAGCGGCGCGAACAACCACTGGAGGGCGGTGGCCGCCGCCAGGTTCCCCGGAAACGGGCCGCCAAATCGCCACACCAGCGCCAGCAGGGCGGGGTACAGCGGCGGGTATTTGGTCTGCGGCGGACGGGTGGGGAGGTGCGCAACGGTGTAGCCCTGCTGTTCGGCCAGCGACTGCGCGGAGATCCAGTACACCGCGTCGTCATGCCAGGAACCCAGTTGCGGCATGGCCCGGAATCGCCACGCGAAGTATCCGCTGGGAATCAGCAGCGCGGCAAGGCCGAAACCGAGCGCCAGTGCCCGCGAAACGCGCACCGTTGGTGTGATGGGGGAAGCCAAAGCCGTCGTCAGGCAATTGATCGGCTGCGGGAGAGCCGTCCTGCAGGCCGTCGCAGGGCACCCGCGCGGGGTGGTAATAAGTTAGTACCAGCCTGAGAGATACCACCGCCGCCACAGGGACGCGCCATGCCGCCGCAAACAGCTAAGTGACTCCATGCAAAGCACATACCGGACTGTTCGGCACCGTCCGCCCACCGCCCACCGAGGAAACAGGCTTTGGGGGGGACCTCACACGAGCGAAGGGAAAGACCTGCACCCCAGCCATCACCCCATGCGCGGGCATGGCTCCTTAGACGTTTCAAACACCTTTTCTAAGTATTGCTGCGGATTGGACTTGCCCGGACGCGATGATACGTTACTGTTAGCAACGGATACAGATCCGAGGCAGGGAGAGGAAACATAACATGAAGAGCCTGATTTACAAACTCAGAATCTGGAAAGATACTCGCGGACAAGACCTGATTGAATACGCCCTCATGGCCGGATTCGTGGCCGTGGCCGCTGGCGCAATCATGCCGAACGT
>CAYVPZ010000666.1:0-3126 GCA_964453955.1 uncultured Solibacteraceae bacterium
CGCGGAGAAGAACTCCCCCGCCGTCTCCTTGGAAAATTCCCGGCAGGACAGGCCGCCGATGATCGCGATCATGATGAGTTGCAACGGGGTCAGAATGGCCATATCGGCAATCGGGATGGGCGAGGCCGTTTTCATCAGGCCGACGATGCCCATCACCGGGGAAGGGAAGATGGCTTCGCCCAGCGTCTCGTTATACAGGCTCACGTTGCCGCCGGTGATGGGCGTCTCAAAGAACCGGCAGGCTTCGGCCATGCCCTCGATGCACTCCACAAGCTGCGCCATGATCTCCGGCCGCTCGGGGTTCCCGAAGTTCAGATTGTTGGTGGCGGCCACCGGCTGCGCGCCCACGGTGGCCAGATTGCGGCAGCACTCGGCCACAATCAGCTTCGTGCCCTCGCGTGGCGAAAGCGCCGTGTAGCGCTGATTGCCGTCCAGCGCCATGGCGATGGCGGTCCCGGTCTCCTTTATGCGCACGACGGCCGCATCGCCGCCCGGACCCTCCAGCGTGTTGGTGCGGATGGTGTGGTCGTACTGTTCCCAGATCCAGCGCTTGGAGCAGACATCGGGCGAGCCGAGGATGGCCAGCAAGTCGTCATTGAGCAACTCGTCGCGCGCGGGCAGCGGCGGGCCTTCCATGGGCGCCGGACGGTACGGCGCCACATCGTGCGGCCGGTCGTACAGAGGCGCCTCGTCGGCCAGCGCGCGATTGGGAATCTCCGCCACCACCACGCCGTGGTCCTTCACCCGCAACTTGCCGTCCGCCGTGACCTGGCCGATGGTGACCGCGTCCAGGCCCCACTTGCGGAACACCGCGAACACCTCCGCCTCGCGCCCCTTGTCAGCCACCAGCAGCATGCGCTCCTGCGATTCCGACAGCATGATCTCGTACGGCGTCATGCCGGTGGCGCGCTGCGGCACCAATTGCAGATCGATCTCCACGCCGGTGTTGGCCCGGCTGCCCATTTCGCAGGTGGAGCAGGTCAGGCCCGCGGCGCCCATGTCCTGAATGCCCACGATGGCGCCCGTGTGCATGGCTTCCAGACACGCTTCCAGCAGCAGCTTCTCCATGAACGGATCGCCCACCTGCACGTTGGGCCGTTTCTGCTGCGACTCTTCGGTGAACTCGGCCGACGCCATGGACGCCCCGTGAATGCCGTCGCGCCCCGTCTTCGCGCCCACGTAGATCACCGGGTTGCCCACGCCGGTGGCGCGCCCGTAGAAGATCTGGTCGTGTCGGAAGACGCCCAGCGCGAACACGTTCACCAGCGGGTTGCCGTTGTAGCACGGCTCGAACACGGTCTCGCCGCCGACGGTGGGCACGCCGAAACAGTTGCCGTAATGCGCGATGCCGGAGACCACGCCTTCCAGAATGCGCCGGTTGCGGGCGACGTCGAGCGAGCCGAAGCGCAGCGCGTCCATCACCGCGATGGGCATGGCGCCCATGGTGAAGATGTCGCGCAGAATGCCGCCGACGCCGGTGGCCGCGCCCTGGAACGGCTCGATGAAGCTGGGGTGGTTGTGCGATTCGATCTTGAAGGCGATGGCCCAGCCGTCGCCGATGTCGATGATGCCGGCGTTCTCGCCCGGCCCCTGCAGCACGAGTTTGCTCGCGGTGGGCAGCTTCTTCAGGTGCAGGCGCGAACTTTTGTAGGAGCAGTGCTCGCTCCACATGACGCTGAAGATGCCCAGCTCGGTGTAAGTGGGCTCCCGCCCGAGCAGCGAGACGATCTTCTGATACTCGGCGTCGGTGAGCTGGTGTGCGGCGACCAGATCGGGTGTGATGGCGCTCATTGCGGTGGGGATGCTTTCAGGATAGCAGCGCGGGGTGGGGCAGAATTGTATCCCGCGGTCGAGATTCAATCGGCCTCGGCGGCGGGACCGAGGCACTCCTCGAGCCAGATGCCAGGCACACTTCGCAATTTGTAAAGTACGTCTCCCCCGTGATAGAACCCGACCTCTTCAACTTCGGCGATCGTGTCGGCGTAACTGAGTTGTTCGGAATTCAGTTTGTGATGGTACGTCCAGGTTCGTTGAAACGCCTGAAGTCGATGCAATTCGGCGACTCAAACCGTCGAACCGGCAGGAAATCTCTCCTTGTACGGTGTCATGACATCGTTCTCCTGCCGCGCGCCCGTCTTCAGCGCCCTGAACCCTGCATATCTGCCTGCGGTTCTACCGGCTGCAGCGTCGCGAGGCTCGGCCGCGCGCCTGCTCTTTGACTTTCAGATCCTTGTACATCTCCGCCAGATCGTAGTTGAACCGCGCTGCATACGCCTCGCGAGCCGCGCGAACCTCCTCGACGATTTCATCTTTCGGATTCATTCCTCTGCCCCCATTAATTCTTCCGGCGTGCAGACGACCGGCAATTCGAATCCCCGACTCCTCATCACCAGGCGGGCCGCCCGCTGGATCTCGGAATTCGCAATATGCCGGCAGTTCCAGGTCAGCATCACCCGCAGCTTTACGCGGGATCGGCCCTTCCGCCACCAGACTCTGCGCTAATTCCAGTATGCTCTCCGTCAGGACGAGAACGCGAATATCCGCCAGCAGGTCCAGCCGCTTCCTTGCCGGAGCGGGATCTCCGGCAGGGCCTCTTCCGGCACCGGCTCGGAAACGTAGAGGTCGAAGGCGGAGCCGCGAGACTCCCACCAGTCGCGAGTGAGTTGCTGGTGCGCGGCAATCAGCAGATCCCGGCTCGGGCGGGCGACCAGGTAGCTCGGGATCGTGGTCTCGATGTAGACTTTGGCCTTCATTCAGATTCCGACCGGCTCGACTTCGTTCCACTTCAGATAACGGAATGACCCACTCGTTGCCCGTGTGGACTGCCCCTTCACTTAAGGGAGATGCCGTGGTCGCTGGCAAGTTCCTCGAGAAACTCACGCACAGGCCGGCCCTCGCCGCGGCTTGCCTGCTCCAGACCCCGACTGATGCCCCGAATCGTTTCCACCAGCTGCTGCTGGTCGTCCGTTATTCGCGCCTCCAGTCCTGCTGTTTTGGATGTCAGTCGCGTGGCCTTTCTCATCTGGCGTCCTCCGGCATATTCTCTCGCAGACATCGGACATCAGCGGAGTCTAGGCGAATGCCTCTAACAACAATAATCGCTTGGGCACAATCACTCAGATTCTA
>CAYVPZ010000667.1:0-3122 GCA_964453955.1 uncultured Solibacteraceae bacterium
GGTGGTCTCCTGCCAGGACGAAAAATCGCAGCTCAAAAACCGTGCCAAGGCCGAGCGCGTGCTGCGTTCTCGCCTGTACGAGATGGAGCTGGAGAAGCAGCAACAGGCCATTGGAGCGGAACGGCGCAGCATGGTGGGCTCGGGCGACCGCAGCGAGAAGATCCGCACCTATAACTTCCCGCAGAACCGCGTGACCGACCATCGCATCGGGCTGACCATTCACCAGCTCGACCAGGTGATGCAGGGCCGCCTGCAGCCCATCATCGACGCCCTGACCGAGTACTATCAGACCGAGAAACTGAAGGAGCAGGGCGAGCCGGGCGCGGAAGCGGCATAAAAGGAGTAAAAGGAGTAAAAGGAGTAAAAGGAGTAGAGGAAATAGAGGAAGTAGAAGGAGTGCCCTGTCGTGGCGGGATTGCCTGCTCCCCTTATTCCCTTTACTTCCTTTATTCCCTTTACTTCCTTTATTCCCTTTTCCCGTGACCGTACAGAATGCCCTCGCGCAGGGCACTAAGCTGCTGGAAGACGAGGGCCTCGGCGCGCCCCGGCTGACCGCCGAAGTGCTGCTGGCGCACGCCGTCCAGCGCGATCGAGTCTGGCTCTATGCGCACGGTGACGAGGAGCTGGGCCGCATCGGCTGGATTCATTTCGGCCGTTACCTGCACCAGCGGATGGCCGGAAAGCCCACGCAGTACATCACCGGACGGCAGGAGTTCTACGGCCGGGAGTTCCGGGTGACCCCGGCCGTCCTGATTCCCCGCCCGGAAACCGAACACGTGGTGGAGGCGGCGCTGGCGGTGCTGCGGCCGGGGATGACCGTGGTGGATGTGGGTTGCGGCTCCGGGGCCATCGCGGTAACCCTCGCGCTGGAGACGCAGGCGCGAGTGATTGGCACCGACATTTCACTCGAGGCCCTGCGGGTGGCGGCGGACAATGCGCGACGGCTGGGCGCCACGGTCGAGTTCGTGGCCGGCGATCTGACCGCGCCTCTGCGCTCGGCCGGGGTTATCGTCAGCAACCCGCCCTACGTGCCCACCGGCGACCGCACCGTGCTGCAGCGGGAGGTGCGCGATTACGAGCCGCCGGTGGCCTTGTTCGCCGGGGAGACCGGTCTCGATATTTACCGGCGTTTAATCGCCGATGCGCCGCGAATTCTCGAAACTGGAGGATATTTAATCCTCGAACTCGGCTACAATCTGGCCGATCCCGTGCGCGGGATGCTGGGTGCGGAGGTTTGGGGCGGGGTTCGCCTGATCCCCGACCTGGCCGGAATCCCGCGCGTGCTGGTGGCGCAATGGCTTGGCTCTAGCGGATTGACGGATTCGGCGGCAGGCTCTCCTCAATGGATCTCTCCATCTCCGTCGCCATAAAAGGGTCGCGATTTGCGAGGACCGCGATCACGTAGCCTTCCTTCGGGATCACGTGCATTTCGCCATTCATGCCGGGAGAACCACCACCGTGGCCAAAGATCCCGTCGGGGAGGGCATAAAAGCCGAAGCCATAGCCCGCTTTGGTCTGGTCTGTTGTGGCTTGCCGAAGCAATGCCGGATCGAGCAACTTGCCGCTCTCGAGAGCCTGCGCGAAAAGAAGAAGGTCGCCGACGGTCGAGTACCCGCCACCGGCCGATGTGCCGGCCCAGGGAAGCCCGGGGGTATTGGCCTGCAACCCGCTCGGGCCTGAGGTGTAGCCGACAGCGCGTCCGGGTACGTGGTCGATTTCCGGCCGTGCATCCGTGCGGGTCATGCCGGCCGGGACATAAATGTGTTTCCGGACATAGTCTTCATAGGATTCGCCGCTCACGATCTCAATCAATCGGCCAAGCAGGATGAATCCATAGTTCGAATACTCCATGCGGGAACCGGGATCGTATTGGAGCGGGCGGCTGCCGAACAATTTCACGTAGTCCGCCAGTGTGCGAGTCTCCAGCCGGTGGGCTTCATATTCGGGCGTGAAGATATCGCCGGTTCCTCCTGTATGACTGAGCAGATGGCGTATCCTCAAACGGGCGGCAAGGTCGTGGTTTGGATAATCGGGCCAGTAATCGCCGAGCGTCGATCCGAGGCAGAACTGAGTGTCGGCGGTGTTCCTGGTTTGCCGGTCCCGGTCGGCCAGGCCCCAGGCCCGATCGAGGACCAGATTGCCGTTGTGCCAGATGAGAATGGCGCCGGAGAACTCATCCTTCGCGGCCAGGGATGCGGCGTGCGCCACCACCCGCTCCGCAAGTTCGTGATCGCTCGCCGCGCGGTGCTCTTCGCCATGCGGCGCCGGTGCGGGGCGGCACATGATCGCCTGGACGACCGGAGGATTCACCGAGGCCAGATCGAGGGTCGTCTCCGTGTATCTGCCGCCACCTTCTTTCATCACGGCCACCAGGTGGGTTTCGTCGTTTCGCATCACCTTGAACAACGTCAGGCCGCCGGTCATTCCGCGCAGCCGTTGATCCATGGCAACGTGACGTTCGGGGGCGTCGGAACCATATTTTTGCCAGAAGGCGAGGAGCGCAGCGGAGGCGCCGGAGTTGAATGCTTCGAGCCACGAACGAAGGACGGCCCCGGCGGGTGTGTCCGGTATGCCAGGCTGGGCGCCGGCCATACCGGACAGCGCAAGATAGAGGAGGGCGACGCATCGCATCATGCGGGGATAGACGGACCAAGTGCCGCGTCGTCTCTCTGATTTCAAGGCAATTGTTCCAGCCAGACGCTCCACGGCAACCGTACCCACCAATCCCACGAGTTTTGCAGACTTGCGCACAGATGGTGTGTCTCTTTAGCTCAGCGGCAGGAGGCGTGAAAGCTTGCCACCGACCTGCGTTTCTTCTACGCTTACAGCATGGCGGGCCGGGGGTTCCCAAGTCTTGAACAACTGGTTCGCCAGTACAAGGTCGTCGATGCTCCCATCGCCGCATTGAACCTGGATACTGGAATGGTTTTGCGGTTCGGGGGAAAACTTCGCGTGGTGATTTCCGTTGCCTGGGAAAGCACCGAGGCCGGCCTCGTGGCGATCGTCGAAACTGCCACTGGACTGGAGAGGTTTCGTGGCGATTCGCAGCTCGACGTATGGTACATGGACGGCAAACCATTCATCGTCGAGGCTCCGCCTGAAAACACAGGTATGCGCGTACC
>CAYVPZ010000668.1:0-3117 GCA_964453955.1 uncultured Solibacteraceae bacterium
TCAATGCCTCCGACGCGTTAAGCTGGCAGCACGACAAACACACCCTGAAATTCGGCTTTTCCTGGTATCGCGAGCAGGATCACTACTACAACGCGCCGGCTGGGTGGCCCACCTTCAATCTCGGGCTGGCCAATGGCGACCCCGCTCTGGCTGCTTTCTCCAATTCCGGATCGTCGGCCACCCTCCCCGACGCCAGTTCCGCCCAGCTTGGCGAAGCCGAGCAGTTGTATGCCGTGCTCACCGGGCGCATCACGGGCGTCAACGGCCAGTACGGCGTGGACCCGGCGACCAAGAACTATATTCAGAAGCCAGGCAGCCAGTACAATCTGGACGAGCTGATGGGGGCCTGGGGATTGTTCGCGCAGGACTCCTACCGCCTGCGTCCGAACCTGACCATTAACTACGGCCTGCGCTGGGACTTCACCGGCGACGACCACGATCTGACCAACGAATACTCCGGCGCCCTGCCCAATGCGATCTATGGTCCGACGCCGGTTGGCGATCTCTTCTCGCCGGGCACTCTGGGTGGCGACACGAATCCCATGCTGGTGGCGCGCGGGCATCAATACAATCCCTGGGACGTCAGCCCGCAACCGTCCATCGGCATCGCCTGGTCGCCCGATTTCAAGGAGGGCCTCGCCGGCAAGCTGACCGGCGGCGGCAAGACGGTGATTCGCTCCGGGTATTCTCTCCGCCGCTTCACCGAGCCGCAGCAATACTTCTGGAACCAGGCCACCAACTATGGCTCGTTCTATTATCAGAACTTCAACCTGTTCGCGAACAACACCGGCCAGACCGGAACGTTCGCTCCGGGGTCTCTGGCGCTCGGCCAGACGCTGCCGCCATACACCTACACTCCCGCCGCCTACTCGTCCAGTTCGCCGGAATCGGAGTTCACGTTCGGATGCCTGACCTATCTCTGTAACGTCGTCAATGGCCTGAATCCGAACATCAAGCAGCCCTACACGCAATCGTGGAACTTCGGTATCCAGCGCGAGATGGCCGGGGCGGGGGTGCTGGAGATCCGCTACAACGGCAACCACACCATCCATCAGTGGCTGTCCGTGAACACCAATGAGGTCAACGTGTTCGAGAACGGGTTCCTCACCCAGTTCCAGGCGGCGCAGCAGAACCTGAAGATCAACGAGCAGCACAACATCAATTCCTTCGCCGATAACGGCTACCCCGGCCAGACCCAGACACCCATCTTCAACGCCGCCTTTGCCGGGGAGGGCTCCGGAGGCACGGGCGTGCCGCTGGCCGATTATGGCAACACCAGCTTCATCAACGACCTGAACAGCGGGCAGGTGGGAGCCCTGGCCAACGTTATGGCAGGCTCCGGCTATAACCCGTTTTATTTTTGCAACCTGGTGGGCGCCGGCTTCGGCCCCTGCGCCACCAACGCGGGATTTACCGGGGCGGGCGCGGGTTATCCCATTAACTTCTTCCAGGCGAATCCGTACTCGGCCGGAGAGCCGGTCTATTACATGGATTCGAATGGATATTCGAATTACAACGCGCTGCAGGTGGATTACCGCCAGAAGGCCTGGCACGGCGTCCAGTTCGACGCCAACTACACGTGGAGCCACACGCTCGGTCTGGCCACGCCGAACAGCTGGACCAGCCAGTCCCCGCAGTACACCCTGCGCAACCTGGCCAGCAGCTACGGCCCCACACTGTTCGACCTTCGCAATGTGGTTCACATCAACGGAACCTTCGATCTTCCCTTTGGCAAGGGCCGCCAGTGGCTGAACCATGGCGGTGTGGTGAATCAGATTCTGGGCGGATGGACGGTGGGGGACATCTTCACCTTCCAGACCGGCGCGCCCGAGCAGATCTTTGGCGGGAATTACACGTTTAACGACTACGGCGATGGCGGCGTGGTTCTCAACGGCGTGACCCGATCGCAACTGCAGAGCTCGGTCGGTGTGTACAACGTGGGTTCGGCGAACGGCGGGTATGTGGACATCATCAACCCGCAATATATGGTGAGTGCCACGGGAGGCGGCGCGAACCCAACCTACATTACGCCGAACACGACGGCGGGGACCATCGGCCAGGTGATCTTCCTGTACGGACCGCACCAGACCTACAACGATATGTCGCTGTCCAAGCGGTTCCCCATCACCGAGCGGATCCGCTTATCGCTGCAGGGCGAGTTTCTCAACGCCTTCAACCATCCGACGTTCGCCTGGTCTGGCAACAACGTCCAGGGATTCAGCTTCGGGACGGGTTATAACGTGAACGGCAACGTGAACAATGCCGGCAGTTACAGTAACACCAGTCCCCGAACCATCGAATTGCGAGCGAACCTGGAGTTTTGAAGGATGTAGGAGAATCGTCACAGGGGCCGGAATCGGCAATACTTTGCAGGAGAGTTCGGGAGTCGTCTTCAACGTCATGCGCTTCTCGGTGCACGACGGGCCGGGCATCCGCACCACCGTGTTCCTGAAGGGTTGCCCGTTGCATTGCGCGTGGTGTCACAATCCGGAGAGCCAGAGTTTCGAGCCGGGTCTGATGCTGTTCGAGGAGCGCTGCCGCCACTGCGGGGACTGTGTTCCGGCGTGCCCCAACCACGGCATCGGCGATCCCGCGGATGGGTTGCACGTTCCGGACGAGTGCGATGCGTGCGGCGCCTGCGTGGAGGTTTGCGTGGCTGGAGCGCGTGAGCTGGTGGGGCGGCGTGTTACCGTCTCCGAAATGGTGGAGGAAATCGAGAAGGACGCGGTGTTCTATGGGGAGTCCGGCGGCGGCGTTACCCTGTCCGGCGGCGAACCGGCCGCGCAACCGGGGTTTGCCGAAGCGCTTTTGGCGGGCTGCCGGGCGCGCGGCATCCACACCACGCTCGACACCTGCGGAATGGCATCGCCCGCGATCTTCGCCAGCGTGGCCGCGCAGGCGGACCTGGTTCTCTACGATCTGAAGCTGATGGGCAGCGAAGCGCATCGGCGGTTCACCGGCGCGGGCAACGACGTCATTCTCCGAAATCTGGAGGCGCTGGCGGCTGCCGGGAAACCGATTGTCGTACGCTTCCCCATGGTTCCCGGCGTCAACGACGGGGAGGAAGAGCTCGCCGCCATGACCGGCTTTCTGCGCCGCCTCGGACTGCGCGATGTG
>CAYVPZ010000669.1:0-3116 GCA_964453955.1 uncultured Solibacteraceae bacterium
TTCGCGGCGAGTGCTCCCAGAAGACGTTCGTCCTGCGCGTGGCCCACAACCGCTGCCTGACGCACGTGTGGCGGCGCGGCAAATCGGCGGAAAGCCCGGCGGAGCTGCCCGAGGTTCCCGATCCGCGAAAGAGCCCGGAGACGATGGCCATCGACAACCTCCGCCGCGAGTCCCTGCTGGCCGCGATTCGCGCTCTGCCGGTGAACTACCGCCAGGCGATCACGCTGGCATTGGAGGATCTCGCGCCGGCGGAGATCGCGGCGGTGCTGGGCGTCACCGAGAATAACGTGGCCGTGCGCCTGAACCGCGCCCGCAAGGCGCTGCGATCGATCCTGGAGGAACGCCCGTGAGTATGGAGGAACGCTCATGAGTATGGACCTGGAACTGGCCGACTGGCGGACGGACTGGCTGGCCCACGAAACTTCGGACGCCGCGATGCTGCGTCTGGATCTGCGCCGTCTGGTGGAGCGGAAGCGCCGCGAAATGGCTCTCGCGCTGTGCGGGCAGCTTCTGCTAGGTGCGGTTTTGCTGGCGTTCTCCGCGTGGTTCGCTTTCACCCGGCCGGCCATGGAGTGGATTCTGTGGGCCGCGGTCATGTGGGCCGCCACCTTTTTCGCCGCCGGCTTCGCCATTCGCAACACGGCCGGCACATGGAAGGCGTTGCAGGAGTCGAACGCCGCGTTCCTCGATCTCTCCCGCCGCAGATGTCTGCGCGAATTGCGCGCGATTCGCCTCGGCCGCTGGTTCCTGGCGGTGCTGCTGATCATCGTGGCGTCCTGGCTGTCGTGGGACTGCGCGACGCACCGTCTTCCGGTGGGCCCATATTTGTTCGCCATGGCCGTGACCATCCTGCTGGCCGCCGTCTACCTGGCATGGTTCGCGTCCCGCGAGCGCCGCGGCCTGCGCGACCTGCGGCGTTTGGATCAGTTTGAGGAGGAGGGCGAACCGTAGTCGTCTAAGCCCAGCCCATCCGCTCCCGCAACCTGTCGATGTGCGCCACGTGGTGGCCGCAATGCCACGCGTACATCCCCAGCGTCCATTCCAGATTGCGCATGCCGATTTCCGGATGGTTGAACGTGCGCTGGAACTGCTCCGGCGTCAGCGCGTTCAGCAAAGCCACCCAGCGGCGGTGCAGCCCGTCGAACAGCTCTAGCGACGCCTGAATCGGCGCCGTCTTCGCGTCCGCGAGGTCGGCCCAGAGGTGCTCGTGGTACGGCTTGATCATCGGCTCGTCCTCGGTCAGAGCGAGGCGGAAACGCACATAGGCGTTCATGTGACTATCGGGAAAATGGTGCACCACCTGGCGGATGGTCCAACCGCCCGGGCGATACGGCGTGTCGAGCTGTTCTCTGCCGAGTTCTTCGACGGCGGCGCGCAACTTCGCCGGTGCGTGGGCCAGCGTCTGAATCCACTCGCGCCGGTGCTCGGCGGCGATCGCCACGGGCGGCTGATACCGGCCGACGGGATAACGAAGGTCGGGGGCTTCTGCGGTCTGCATGTTATCCATTCTGCACCGGATCACATGGTCCATCCGCCGTCCACCACGTGCACGCCGCCGGTGGTGAAGCTGCTCTCCTCCGAGGCCAGATAGACGGCGAGCATGGCCACCTCGCGCGCCGCACCCATGCGGCCCGTGGGCTGGCGCGCCACGAACTCGCGGTACACCGCCTCCACGGTTTTCCCGGTCTCGGCGGCCTGCGCCTCCATGCGCGCTTCAAGCGAGGGCGTCGCGATGGTGCCGGGACAGATCGCGTTGGCGCGAATCCCGTGGCGGATGAAGTCGGCGGCCACAGCTTTCGTCAGCCCGATTACGGCGGCCTTCGTCGCGGCATACACGTAGCGATTGGGAACCGCGTGAACCGACGAGGCAACCGAGGACACGTTGATAATCGACCCGCTGCCCTTCGCCATCATCCCCGGAAGAAATGCCCGGATGGTGCGGTGCATCGACCTCACGTTGAGATCGAAGCTGTGGTCCCAGTCCGGCCCCGAGCAATCGAGAATGGTGCCGTGGTGCACGAAGCCCGCGGCGTTCACCAGCACGTCGATCGTGCCCAACGATCGCGCCAGGCTGTCGATCGCGGCAGCGTCCAGAACATCCAGGCGGCGGACGTCGGCGCCCTCGAGGCCGCCCAGTTTCTCCAGCGCGATGTCGGTGGCGACGACGCGCGCCCCGGCTTCCACAAACGCCTCGGCTACTGCCCGTCCGATCCCCTGCGCGGCCGCGGTCACCAGCGCGACCTTCCCGGCAAGCCGATCATTCATCGCGCGGCCTCCTGCAGTAATTGCCGGCGAATGGCCGGCGCTGCGTGGCCGGTGCGGCCGTCGGCGTGGCAGTCCGAACAGGCCACGCTGTGAATGTTGTGGCGGCTTCCCGCGGACGCGAACGCGGTGTCCATCTTCTCCACGTTCAGGCCGCAGTTGGAAAGCCGCGGGTGACAAGTGGCGCAGGACGCGCGGGCGCTCTGATCGTGCCCCTGATGACAGACGATGCAACTGAATCCTTCGTGGACGCCGCGCGGGGTGCGGTCGTCGCCGGAACCCGCTTCGAGGGTGGCGCGCGGCGCATGGCATTGATAACAGAGCCCGTCGCGAGGATCGGGGCTCATCAGGATGGGGCCCTTGCTGTCATGCACCCGAGGAATTTGCAACGAGACGGCCTGAAAATGCATCCGCTCGCGCCGGTCGAACAATCCCAGCGAAGCGGGCACGGCCGGCCCCTCCACGGACGCGTGCTCCATCTTCGCCGCCGGCTTCCCTTCCCGATGAATTTCGTGACAGGTCAGGCATGGCATGGCGGGAGCGTTTCTCAGATCTGGCCGCAACAGCCGCCACGGGCCCTTTGTATCCACGGGCGCCACCAGATCGCGGATGGCGCCGTCGAAATGCATGCCGTGGCAACGGAGGCAGTCGTCCATCAGCTTCTGCTTTCCATTCTGCGTGGCGCTGGTGAAGATGTGCGCGTAGGTGGCGCTGTGCGGCCCGGATTCCCACGCGGCGAACTCCTGCTGATGGCACTTGCGGCAGCGCGCCACCATTCGCAACACGTCGCCGGTGCGCAGTTCGACGCGTTCCGGCACGGCGCCCCGGACGTGCGTCACCACCCGGCGAACGTT
>CAYVPZ010000670.1:0-3112 GCA_964453955.1 uncultured Solibacteraceae bacterium
CCATCGATAACAAAGTGGAAGCCGAGTTGGGCCCGAAAAGGGCGCACATGACCGCAGTCCAGATCCGCGCGGCGTGCCGGAAATACGCCGAGAAGTTCGTGGACATCCAGCGAGACGAATTCCGCCGCCTCGGCGTGATCGGCCGCTGGCAGGACCCCTACCTCACCATGAGCGCCCATTATCAATCGGTGATCGCCGGCGCTTTCGTGGACGTGGTGGAGCAGGGCTATGTGTACAAAGGATTGAAACCGGTCAACTGGTGCATTCACCACCGGACCACGCTGGCCGAGGCCGAAGTCGAGTACGAGGATCACGCCAGCCCGTCAATTTGGGTTCGTTTTGCACTGGAGAGCGATCCGGCGGCCATTGATTCCGCCCTCGCCGGCCGAAAAGTCTGGGGACTCATCTGGACCACCACCCCGTGGACTATCCCCGCCAACATGGCCATCGCGTATCACCCGCGTTTTGAGTACGTTGCGGCTGAGGTGGCAGGCGAAGTCTATATTGTTGCGCGCGATCTGCTCAATGCCACGGCCGAGGCCGCGAGCTGGAACGAACCCAATGTGATCTCCGCGTTCCCGGGCGCGCGCATGGAAGGCGCTATTTTTACCCACCCTTTATTCGAGCGCGAGTCCCTCGGCATCCTCGCGGACCACGTGACGTTGGAACAGGGCACCGGAGCGGTCCATACCGCGCCCGGCCATGGCCAGGAGGATTACGTCATCGGCCAGCAGTACGGCATCGCCACCTACTGCCCGGTGGACGGCGACGGCCGCTTCTTTCGTGCCGAGGGCGCGCCGGGCGTGCTGCCGGAAGAAATCATCGGAAAAACCGTCTTCGAAGCCAATCCGATTGTCCTTGAATTGCTGCAGCGCGCTGGCGCCCTGGTGGCGCGGCAGAACATCAGGCACAGTTATCCGCACTGCTGGCGCTGCCACAACCCCACCATCTTCCGCGCCACCGACCAGTGGTTCATCGGCATGGAGCGCAACGATCTGCGCCAGCGCGCGCTGGCCGCCATTCACAACGTGAAGTGGCTGCAGGAATGGGGCGAGAGCCGCATCGGCAACATGATCGCCGCGCGGCCGGACTGGTGCATCTCGCGCCAGCGCGTCTGGGGCGTGCCCATCATCGCTTTCTACTGCGAGGCCTGCAACGAACCGATCACGGACTCCGCCATCCTGCGCCGCGTGGTGGAGCTGTTCGCCGCCCACACCGCCGACGTCTGGTATGAGCGGTCGGCCGCCGAACTGGCCGGTCCCGATGCGAAGTGCCCGCGTTGCGGCGGCACGAATCTGCGCAAGGAAACCGACATTCTCGACGTCTGGTTCGATTCCGGGTCCAGTCACCTGGCCGTGCTCAATCGAGAGAACGGCCTGCGCTGGCCCTCCGACCTGTACCTCGAAGGCGGCGATCAGTATCGCGGCTGGTTCCATAGTTCGCTGTTGATTGGCGTGGCCCTGCGCGGCGAAGCGCCCTATCGCGCCTGCGCCACGCACGGGTGGGCGCTCGACGAGCACGGCAAGGCCATGCACAAGTCGCTCGGCAACGACATAGAGCCCCAGGAAGTCATCAAAAAGTACGGCGCCGACGTGCTGCGCCTGTGGACCGCCGCCGTCGATTACTCCGAGGACGTGCGCATCTCCGACACCATCCTCGAGCGCTTGTCCGAGGCCTATCGCAAGATCCGCAACACAGTGTTCCGCTACGCCCTCGGCAACCTCTATGATTTCGATCCCGCGCGCGACGCCGTCCCCGCGGATCAGTTGCCCGAAATCGACCAGTGGATTCTGCTGCGCGCCGAAGAGCTGGTGCGCAAGTGCCGCGGCTGGTACGGCGAGTTCGCGTTCCACAAGGTCTATCGCGCTATCTACGACTTCGCCGCCACCGACCTCAGCGCGGTTTACTTCGACGTCTTGAAGGACCGCCTCTACACCGCCGCCGCCACCTCGCGCTCCCGCCGCAGCGGGCAGACCGCGGTCTACCGGCTCGCCTGGGCGCTGGTGCGCCTGCTGGCCCCGCTGCTCGCGTTCACCATGGACGAGGTGTGGGGCTACCTTCCCAAACCCGCGGGAAGCCCCGAAAGCGTGCACCTCGCTCTGCTGCCGGAGCCGGAAGAACTCACCGAGGGCATTCCCGCCGAGCGCCGCGCGCGCCTGGCCAACTGGGATCGCCTGATGGAAGTTCGCGAGGCCGTCGTGAAGAATCTGGAGACCGCCCGCCAGGACAAACTCATCGGCACCTCGCTCGAAGCGAGCGTCCGTCTCAGCGTTGACAACGATCTCTACCCACTGTTGCACGAATATGCGGGCGAGCTTCCGGCGCTGTTCATCGTTTCCCAGGTGGCCGTCGAGAACGGCAATCGCGGCGAGATGGCCGTGGACATCGAGCGCGCCGAGGGCGGCAAGTGCGAGCGCTGCTGGAAATACCGGCACGAGGTCGGCCAGAGCGCCGAGTTTCCCACGCTTTGCGCGGCCTGCCAGGAGGCCATTGCGTAACGTCTTTCCCGTCGCCCTGGCGGCCCTCATCTTCGCGCTGGATCAGTGGAGCAAATGGCTCGTCAAGGTTCGCCTGCCGGGCGACCGCGGCTGGTTCGTGGTGATTCCGGGGTTCTTCAATATCGTGCACGTGGAGAACCCGGGCGTCGCCTTCGGCCTGCTGTCGGATTCCACCTGGGAATGGCGCGGCGCAATCCTGGTCGGCGTGTCCGCGCTGGTTCTGGGGTATATTGCGATATTGCTGTGGCGGTCGCGCACGGGCGCGGCAATTGGCCTGCGGCTGGCCCTGGCGCTGATTCTGGCCGGGGCGCTCGGCAACCTCTATGATCGCGTGGCCCACGGCACGGTGACCGACTTTATCGAGGTCCACGCGGGCCGGCATTACTTCCCGGTATTCAACGTGGCCGACAGCTCCATCACCGCCGGCGGCGCGCTGCTGGTGCTGCTGGAGCTGCTGAAAGGCCGCAACAAACAGACGGACGTGAACACAAATGTTTCCCAGGCTCCTCTCCATCGGTAGTTTCTTTCTGCCCACCTATGGCACGCTTGTCTCCCTGGGGTTCCTGCTGGGCTTGTACGTCACGGTGCGTCTGGCAAAACGCGCCGGCCTCAAG
>CAYVPZ010000671.1:0-3107 GCA_964453955.1 uncultured Solibacteraceae bacterium
CCTGCAGGCAATCAAGGCCGCGGGCGGCATCACCTTCGCTCAGGAAATGCGAACCGCGAAGTACGACGGTATGCCGGCAAGCGCCATCGCCGCCGGTGTGGTTGATTTCATCCTGCCGCCGGCCGGAATCGCGCGTCAACTGGTGGCCTTCGCGCGCGATGCCCGTGTCCCCGGCGAACCTCGGACGGCAACTGAGCATTCGGAGGAAACAGAACTGGCCAGGATACTCCGGCTGGTGCGAAGCACTACCGGGGTGGACTTCACGCACTACAAGCACAGCACCCTGCAGAGGCGAATTAAGCGGCGCATGGCCCTCCGCGGATTCGAAAAACTGGAGGACTACAGCCGGGAACTCGAGCGAAACCGAGACGAGGTAAAGGTGCTCTGCGAGGGCTTCTTTGTCACCGTCACCGCGTTCTTCCGGGAGCCAGCCGTCTTCGAGGAATTGAAGAAAAGGGTGTTCCCGGCGCTGGCTGCCAACCGGGGGCCCGAAGATCCCATTCGGATCTGGGTGGCCGGGTGCTCCACGGGCGAGGAGGCTTATTCCATCGCCATCTGCCTTGCCGAGTTTCTGGAGGAGGCGGAACTCAGCCTTCCATTCGAGGTGTTTGCCACCGATATCAGCGAAACAGCCATCACCAGAGCCCGCGCCGGCACCTATGCGGACGCCGCGCTGGCCAATGTCTCGCCACAGCGGTTGGCGCGGTTCTTCACCAGAACGGAACGCGCGCACCAGATCGCGAAAGGCATTCGCGATGCCTGCGTTTTCGCCGCGCACAACGTGGCGCAGGACCCGCCCTTCTCCCGCCTGGACCTCATCAGTTGCTGTAACGTGCTGATTTACCTGGGACCCGTGTTGCAACGCAAGGTGCTGTCCACCCTGCACTACGCGCTCAAGCCAACGGGCTTCCTGTTACTCGGCCCTTCGGAAAGCATCGGCTCGCTCTCCGAATCATTTCAACAAATGGAAAAAACCCACAAAATCTATTGCATGCGGCCGGATGCGGGGGCGCCTTCGCTGCCCCTGAGCGAAGGCCGAGGCGTCGACGGCCGGATGGACGTCAGGGAGCGAGTCGCCGAAGGCCAGGCTTCGCTGGACGTGCAGAAAGAAGCGGACCGGTTGGTGCTGGCCGAACATGGCCCCCCCGGCGCCATCGTTGACGATGACATGAATATCGTTCAGGTGCGCGGTCGCACCGCTCCGTACCTGGAGCTTTCTCCGGGCGAGCCGACCAATAACCTTCTGAAGATGGCGCGCGAAGGCCTGATTGTGGCCCTGGGTAAAGCGACCCGGGCCGCCAGGGAAACGAACGCTGTCGCCAGGGAAGACGGTTTTCGAATCGAAGGCAATGGCCAGCTCCGAGAAGTCGCTATCCAGGTGTTCCCGTTCACGGGCTCGGCTGCTTCCAAAGAGCGCTATTTCCTGGTCCTGTTCGAGGAGACCGAGCGGCACGGCGGCTCGCCGGCGCCGCCGGATCTCACGACGCACGATGGCCAGGGGAGCGATCGGCTGCGGCGCGAGCTTGCCGCGACCAAAGAGTACCTGCAATCCATCGTCGACGACAAGGCCACAACGCTGGAAGAGCTTCGGGCCGCGAACGAAGAGGCGCAGGCGGGCAACGAGGAATTGGAAACCGCGCAGGAAGAGCTGGAGTCGGCCAATGAAGAACTAAAGACGCTCAACGAGGACCTGCGGACCAGCAACGTGGAATTGAGCCATGTCAACCGGGATCTGGGCAATCTTCTGGAGAGCATCAGCATACCGCTGGTCATGGTGGGGCGGGATTTGCGCATCCGCCGCTTTACGCGCGCCATGGAACCGATGTTGAATCTGATCGCCTCCGATGTGGGACGGTCGATCACCGATCTTCAGCCGCAAATGGAACTGCCCAACCTGCGGCGGTTGCTGCTCGATGCGATGGAAGGCGGCGATCGGAAACCGCGTGACGTTCGCGACTCGCACGGCCGCTGGTATTCGCTGCGCGTCCTCCCGTCGGTGGGACAGGATGGCAGAATCGACGGCGCCGTGCTGATGTTGATCGATATCGATGCCGCCAGGCGCGGCCTGGACTTCGCCGAAGCGATTGTGGAAACGGTACGGGAGCCCCTGGTGATCCTGAACCAGAACCTGCAGGTCATGAAAGCGAACAGGGCGTTCTACGAAACGTTCCAGGCCGTGCCGAAGGAGACCGAGGAGCGTCTGATCTACGACCTCGGGAACGGGCAGTGGAATATCCCGAAACTGCGCGAGTTGCTGGAGAATATTCTTCCCGCGCGCTCCACCTTCCGGGACTTCGAGGTGACCCACGAGTTTGAACATGTCGGACGGAAAGTGATGCTGCTCAACGCGAGCGAGATCTTCAATCCGAACGCACAAGCACGAACCATCCTGTTGGCGATTGAGGACGTAACCGATCGCAAGCAGGCTGAAGACGCGCTCAAAGCGACCAATGCCGAGCTGCAGCACTTTGCCTATGCGCTCACGCACGACCTGCAGGAACCCCTGCGGATGGTAGTGAACTTCAGCCAGCTCCTGGGGCGGAACTACGCAGGAAAGCTGGACCAAGAAGCGGACAAGCTCATCTCCTATTCCGTGGAGGGCGCCCTGAGGATCGAGTCTCTTCTGAAGGGCCTCCTCTCTTACTGGGAGGTCAGCGGACGGGAACACGACGCTTTCGCCCCGACCGATTGCGGCGCGGTTCTTGCCAAAGCGCTGGCGAACCTCCAGACGGCCATCTCCCAGAGCGGCGCCATCGTAACCTCCGATCCGTTGCCAACCGTGGTAGCCGAGGAGATCATGCTGACCCAGCTTTTCCAGAACCTCATTTCCAATTCGATCAAGTACCGGAGCGCGGAGACCCCCAGAATCCATGTCTCGGCGGAGAGGGAAAAGGAAGGATGGCGGTTTGCGGTGCGGGACAACGGAATCGGCATCGATCCGCAAGACGCCAGCCGGGTGTTCGGCATGTTCAGGCGCTTGCACGGAAACGAAATCCCCGGCACCGGCATTGGTCTGGCACTTTGTAAGAAGATCGTCGAGCGCAAAGGTGGAAGGATCTGGGTGGAATCGGAAGCAGGACGGGGTGCTACGTTCAAGTTCACCATCC
>CAYVPZ010000672.1:0-3107 GCA_964453955.1 uncultured Solibacteraceae bacterium
TTTCCACCAGATAGTTGTGCCCGTGCCCCCACGGATTATTGCATTTCCCGTACAACTCCCGGTTGACCTCGTCGGACAGCGCGGGCGCGTGCAGCCGATGCGATGCACAGAACCGGTAACGGCGCGTGAGGCGGGTCATTCGGCCGCCTCCGTGTAATCGACAAACAGGTCCTCGGTTTCGTACAGGCGCACGTTGGACAATCGGGCCGGTCCGCGGAAGTTCGGCTGGAGGCGCCGCCAGACCTCGGCCGCGATGTTCTCCGTGGTCGGCACGATTCGGTCGAAGGGCGCCACCTCGCGATTCAGGAAGCGGTGATCCATCGGCCCCACCACCTCCCGCTGCAGGATCTCCTTCAGCTCGCGGAGGTCGAACACCATTCCGGTCACCGCATCGGGATCGCCGTGCAGAGTGACTTCCAGCACGTAGTTGTGGCCGTGACCATGTGGGTTCGCCGCCGCGCCGTATAGCGCCCGGTTCTCCTCCGCGCTCAACGCCGGGTTGGCGCAGACGTGCGACGCGGAGAACTCCACCCTTCGCGTAATCAGCATAGCCACTGGTTGGATGCGCGGCATCCCCGCCCGGATACAACACCAGGCCGCGCCGGTATCCTACAATTTATAGTAAGTCCCCCAATGAATACCGCGAAGCTGGATCTTGCCCTGAAGACCGCCATCGGCGTTCTTCTGGTCGCGCTCGCGCTGGTGATTGCCGGCGCCCTGCGTGACCATATCACCGACGTCGGCGATACCGCGCCCGCCTTTTCCATCACCACCGACCAGGGCCACCGGATCACCCCCACGGATTTCGGAGGCCGCGTGCTGGTGCTCAACTTCTGGGCCACTTGGTGCGCTCCGTGCGTGGAGGAGGAGCCGTCGCTGAGCGAATTCCAGAAGCGCCTGGCGGGGTCCGGCGTAGTGGTGGTCGCGGTCAGCGTGGACAAAAACCCGAAACTTTACGACCGGTTCCTCAGGCGCTTCAGCCCCACCTTCCAGACGGCGCGCGACCCCGATGAGGGCATCGCCAACAGCTACGGGACCTACCAGGTTCCCGAGACCTATGTCATCGATCGCAACGGCAAGGTAGTCCAGAAGGTGATTGGCTCGCGCAACTGGATGGACCCGGACAACATCGCTTCCATCCAGTCGCTCTGACAAGGAGGTTCCATGACTACACGGCGGCAGTTTCTGGCGGGCGCGGCGGCTCTTGCGGCGCCGGCCATTCTTCGCGGCGAAGCGATTTCCCCGCGCGAGCGCGTCGACCGCGTCCTGCGCGGCGACGACGTGGACCGTCCTCCATTTTCCTTCTGGCATCACTTCCTCGACAAAGACAAGCCCGGCGAGGCTCACGCCCGCGTCACCCTTGAATTTCACCGCAAGTTCCGCACCGATCTGGTGAAGGTGATGAGCGACTACGATTACCCGAAGCCCGCGGGCCTCTGGTACGAGCCGAAGGTGGAGGAAGATCCATTCCCTCGTCAGCTCCACGCCCTGGGCGTGATCCGCGACGGCCTGGCCGGCGAGGCGTATTTTCTCGAGACCATCTTCAACCCCTATAAGGTGGCCGAGAATCTGTCGTCCCCGGATGCCGTTCGCGAGTTGATGCAGAAGAATCCGCAGAAGCTGCTGGACGCGCTGGAGGTGATCGCGAGGTCGGAGGCCAACCACGCGCGTCAGGCCGCCCAGGCCGGCGCCGCCGGCATCTTCCTGGCCATCGCCAACGCCGAGCCGCAGGTGATGAGTGAGGCCGATTACACCAAATTCAGCGACCCCTTCGATCGCATGGTCCTCGGCGCCGTCGACGGCCTGCCCCTGAACACGCTGCATCTGCATGGCGACAAAGTGTATCTGGACCATTTCTGGAAGGGCTGGCCGGCGGTGGCCATCAACTACTCGACGGCCACCACCGGCGTGCCTATGTCCGAGGCCCGCGCGAAGTTTTCCGGGGTGCTGCTGGGCGGTCTGGACGAGGTGAATTATCGCAGCCTGAGCACGGACGACCTGAAGCGCCAATGGAAGCTGGCCCAGCAGCAGGTGGGCCGCGGTTTCATCCTGACGCCGGGCTGCTCGGTGCCCAACGAAAGCACCGATGCCGAACTGTCGCGGCTTCCGGAATTATTGGGCGCGTAGCCCCCTGCGTGGGGCAGGATTTTATCCTGCGGCCGATTTTCAATCGGCCAGTCTCAATTCAGGAAGTAAGTCCGATACAGCGTGTCTCGCTGCTTCGGCACGAACCCGGCGTCGCGGATCAGCCGGCGTAACTGCTCTTCGGTGGCGCAGTGGTGCGCGCCCGCCGCCGAAACCACGTTCTCCTCAATCATGATGCTGCCCACGTCGTTGCCGCCGAAGCGCAGCCCCATCTGGCACGTCTTCAATCCCGGCGTCACCCACGACGACTGGATATTCTCGATATTTTCCAGATAAATCCGGGAAATCGCCAGCGTTTTCAGATATTCCACCGCCGTGGCTTCCTGCTTGATAAACCGCCCCAGCGACGTGTTCTCTCTCTGGAACGGCCACGGGATGAACGCCGTGAAGCCCCCGGTGTCTTCCTGAATCCGCCGCACCAGGTCGAAGTGGTTCAGGCGCTGCTCCGCCGTCTCCCCGCATCCGAACATCATGGTGGCGGTGGTGCGCATGCCCAGCGCGTGCGCCGTGCGGTGCATGTTTTCCCACTCGTCCACGCTGCACTTCAGCCGGCTGATGCGATGGCGAACGGCGTCGTCCAGGATCTCCGCGCCGCCGCCAGGGATGGAATCGAGCCCCGCGTCCCGCAACCGCGCGATGGTGTCGCGTAGCGTCAGGCCGCTCACCTCGGCGATGTTGGTGATCTCCGGCGCGGAAAAACAATGGCACCAGATCTCCGGGAACCGCGCCTTGATGGAGCTGAGCAGATCCTCGTACCACTCGATCTTCAGGTCCGGGTGCAGCCCCCCCTGCATGAGAATGCCGGTGCCGCCCAGGTCGAGCGTCTCCTGAATCTTCTGGAAAATCGTCTCCTTGGGCAGGATGTAGCCTTCGCTATGGCCCATGGGCCGGTAGAAGGCGCAGAAGCTGCAGTACTCGGTGCAGAAGTTGGTGTAGTTGATGTTGCGGTCGATGATGTAGCT